>JAJAYT010000202.1 GCA_026786085.1 Microcoleus sp. CAN_BIN18
CTACTGTACCAAAATAGAACTTCTCCACAAAAATATGACTTACCCTTATCCACCAAGTTTCCCGTAAAAAATCTGGAATTTGTCAACAAGTTATCTACACACAAACCAGATTTCTTTACTCCCTGCGCCTAAGTCATGGGACAATTGATCTAATTCTTACGATTCCTCATCAGACAAACCCAAGGATTTTTGCAACAAAATCATCCCCTTCTCAACACTTAAAGCTGTGCGAACTCCTGTGAAGGAAAGCCCCAATTCAACCAGCGTGATTGCCACCGCTGGCTGCATCCCGACTACAACTGTTTCCGCATCTAAAATTCGCGACATAGTAGCGATATTATTGAGAATACGACCGATAAAAGAATCTACAATTTCCAGGGAAGAAATTTCTATCAAAACACCTCTGACTCCTGTTTTCACAATGCGGTTTGTTAGGTCATCTTGCAGCGTCATTGCTAAGCGGTCGTGCATATCCACTTGGATTGTTACTAGCAGAAATTCTCCCATTTGCAGGATAGGTATCCGTTCCATAAATTCACCTCTCTTTGAGCTTTAAATTAAATTTTTATGCCAGAAGGCAATAGTTTTTATCTTTCCTCTTTAATATTTTTTATAGTTAAACCTTGCCGCTGCAAAGCGACTTTAAAAGCATCTGCTAAAGTAGCTTTTGTCAGAATATCCTGCAAGTCAACTCCCAAATGAACAATGGTTTGAGCGATTTGCGGTCGAATGCCGCTGATGATACACTCAGTACCCATTAGACGAGCTGCGGCGACAGTTTTCAATAAATGTTGAGCGACTAAAGTATCAACAGTCGGCACGCCTGTAATGTCTAAAATTGCAAATTCTGAGCCAGTTTCCATAATTTCCTGCAACAGAGTTTCCATGACTATTTGAGTGCGGGCGCTGTCAAGAGTCCCGATCATGGGTAAAGCGAGAATGCCTTGCCAAAGTTTGACTACGGGAGTTGACAATTCGAGCATTTCTTGCTGCTGACGTTCGATGACTTCTTCGCGAGCTTTGAGAAAGATTTCTGTCACCCAAAGCCCTAGCTGGTCTAATAAGCTGGTGGAGAGCCACAGTTGTTCGACGAGTGCATCGCGGTTTTGTGTCAATTCGTGACAAAGCCGATCGAACAATGGCTTTTTGAAGCATAAAATAAAACTGGCTATTTCTGAGGGAGTAAAGCCTCTCTGAACCCGCGATCGCGAAACTTCTGCCAGTAACAGCCGCATATTCTCCCATTCGGGCGTCTGAATGTCGCTATAGTTACCGTGCTGCACTGCTATTTGCAGCAATTGCAGGAACTCTTGACACTCCGATCGCAATTCTTTGGCTCTCATCAAGTCATCCCGCCGCAGCCCGGTATTTTGCAATTCTTTGAGCCAGTCTGCTAGTAGCTCAGCTTTGTTTTTTTCGAGGATTTCCGCGATCGTGTTATTGCTTGTGAGTTCCATTAAAATTATCTCCTACCTAGCCATTGGGATGAAGTTGTACAAGCGGCCGCACCAAGCGTATTTTTGATGGGGCAACTTCTGAGTTTAACTCACTGTTTGCTGTTTGCGATCGGGGGGGCCAGCATCTAAATCCAAAATGCGTTTGACGATCGCACTGGTAGAGCTGGGAACCTCTATTTCGATCAAAGAAATCTTGCCACCTCCGGCGATAACAGCCGGTGCTTCCGGCAGAGTTTCGAGTTGATAGTCGCCTCCTTTAACGTATATATCTGGTTTCAGGATACTTATCAGTTTAGTTGCTGTAATCTCCGAAAAAATCACTACCGCGTCTACTGGTTTGAGGGCGGCTAATACTTCGGCTCGCTGATTTTCCGGTACGATCGGGCGGGGCGGCAATCCCGGCTGCTGCGGCTTGATAGCTTGTACGCTGGCGTCGCTATTCAAGCCCACCACGAGCGATCGCCCCAACCCTTTTGCCGCCTGCAAATAGCGGACATGGCCAGCGTGCAGGATATCGAAACAGCCGTTAGTAAACACGATCGGACGCCAGTTATCTGGATCGGAGGCGATCGCTTCTTCAAGTTCTCTCAACGTGTAAACACCAGAAATCATTGCAGTCACCACCAACCAATTTGAACAGCGATGAATCATCCTGCCAAAAAATGCGATCGCTTGCACCTTTATCATCGAACAATCAAGCACTCTATCTGTCAATTATAATTAGCTTATAATTACTAATTACTAATTAGTTATTGTCCGTATTAAACAAGAAATTACAAACAAAAATATCCTTTGAGTTTGCTGATTGAGATACAATATAAAATAAAAAGAACGAGCTATTCGTGTATCTGCAACTTGCAAAAATAATGGATACTGTACCACCTAATTAAATCGCGATTCACTCCAACTATTCGACTGGTATTCAAGCCCTCACAATCAATCCTCAGTGGAATTCAGTAACGGCAGTTTGATAGCCACGAGTGAAAATCCGACTTGGCACTTTTGAAGAATCCTTGCAGCACGAACGGCATCGGGAATATCCACAAGTTCCACAGCCGCCGGAGATAGCGCGCTGCCTCCGGCGGCCAAACTCGCCAAAAGAGCGTGCAGCAACTCGCGCTTAATGGCTGCCCGGCCAGGGCCTGTGAAAACCGGGGTAAAGTGGAGGCTACTACCCGATCGAGCTATTTTAGTGGAAAATAACCTGAAGTACCCAATCTGCTTCGCCTCTTGTTGGGACTCCCAAACTGATAAAATCGGGGACGGTTTGATTCGTCTGAAGAGTTTTCCATCTCAAAGGGCCGTTTTCACCTTCAGGATTCCTGTTTCCACGGATTCGGAGCTGAACCTCTCGCGATGGTGTGACGCGGGCCGCCGCCGCGCGATGGCAGCCCCCAAGCGAAGCAACCAGCGGGGAAGGGCAATTGAGCGCTCTCACCAGTTAACTCATTAAACAAAATTTCGTTCAATCTAACGCTGTATAATTATCTCACAGGAATTATGAAAGCAACTAACAGCCGTCAATTTTCTTCAGTAGCTGCTCGAACTCTCAAAGTAGTCGGGATTATCTTGATTCTCTCTGCTCTGCTTGACTGCATTGTTCTGTCGCTACCGGGGGAAACCTCCGACATCATCAATCGAGGCTGGCAGTTGGCCGCAGCAACTCAGATAGTTGACCGGGGCATCATTCCTTTGATGGGTATTGCCCTGCTGATGACTGGCTTTTGGGTAGACAGCAGCAGTGGAGTTTCTATTGAGCGTCGCAATTTTTGGGTTGACTTACGATTCTGGGCGCTGTTGATTTCCAGCTTGTTAGGGCTAATTTACCTATTGCTGGTTCCCATTCACCTCAACAATACTCGTTTGGAACTCCGGGATGCTCTGGCTCAAGTCGATAAGGAAGCCGGACAAGCGGAAGTTCAACTAGAGGGGCAAATTAAAAGCGAGCAGTTTAAAGCTCAGGTAGAGCAGCTCAAAAGCCAGCGCCGCAGCCAGATAGGGGCGCTGCTGCAAGACGAGGGGAAGCTGCAAGAAGCACTCAAGAGTCCAGATGTTCCCAAGGAATTGAAAGCTGTGCTTCAGGAATCGAAAAATGACCCGAAAGCGCTGGACAAGTTCCTCGAACAGCAAGCCCAAGAACTGCCAAATCAAGCTCGCAACGAGATTCGCACCCGCAAGCAACAAAAAGAGAAAGAGTTGAGAACTCGATCGAGAAATTCGAGTTTGCAGACGGGAATCAGCAGTTTGTTGTTGGCGATCGGCTACATTACTGTTGGTTGGACTGGATTGAGAAGTATGGGAATTCTGCGGTTCGGCCGCCACAAAAGTTGACCTACGCCAGCCCCTAGAACCCGTAAGTCAAGATATCTTGCGAGAAATACTTAATCTGCTGAACATAGCAACCGCGCCGGGCAGTTACGACCTTATTAATGACTGAAGCCATTGATTTTCTTGCATTTTCACATCGACTTCTTCCCGGTTCCTGCCCAACGCAGGGCGAGCGGATAAACTCCGTCGAAGGGTTCAGGAACCGCGAAGCGTTGCACTGAACCCTTCGACGAAGTGTCGAAGAGCCTTCTTCCTTCTTCCCGGTTCCTGAGCGAAGTCGAAGGGCCTTCTTCCTTCTTCCTTCTTCCCGGTTCCTGAGCGAAGTCGAAGGGCCTTCTGCCTTCTGCCTTCTGCCTTCTGCCTTCTGCCTTCTGCCTTCTGCCTTCTGCCTTCTGCC
>JAJAYT010000203.1 GCA_026786085.1 Microcoleus sp. CAN_BIN18
ACTGATTTCGGGAGACGAAACAATCGAAGTTTCGGAAGTTCGGGAGAAAATGGAACTCGATTTAGTCACTCACGATATTAAGAAGTTTCTGGAGTTACTGTTGAAGCGCAACGGCTATGTGTTGGAACAACTGTATTCGCCGATCGTAGTTTATACTACTAAGGAACATGAAGAGTTAAAGACCATTGCCTCGAACTGTATTACTAAGCACCACAGCCACCACTATCTCGGTTTTGCTCAAACTCAATGGCGATTGTTTGAGAAACAACACCCGCGTCGAGTGAAGCCGCTGCTGTACGTTTACCGGGTGTTGCTGGCGGGAATTCATTTGATGCAAACAGGGGAGGTAGAGGCGAATTTGGTTAAGCTTAATCAGAAGTTTCAGTTGCCATATATTCCCGATCTGATTGCTCGCAAGTTGGCTGGGGCGGAAAAGTCTGTGTTGGAAGATACAGATATTGCATTTTATCAGCAGGAGCGCGATCGGCTAATTAATGTATTAGAAGAGGCAAGTTTTAACAGTCATTTGCCGTCAAATCCTAATGCAAAGGTTGCTCTTAATGATTTTTTAGTAAAGGTGAGAATGGCATCTTTGAATTAAGGTTTTTCATGTCTAGTTTGCAGGCGGCGGACGGGCGGGACGCCAATCCCACCAGACTTTTGTGAGCTTTTTTGATAAAATGAGATACAGTAAAAGTATTGTCCAACCCTTGCACCATCAGAGGTAACAATGCAAATCACCTTGAGTCCCGATCAAACCCAAGTCCTTGAAGCTTTAGTAAAGCACGGTCAATATTCCTCTCTTGAAGAAGCAATTAACACAGCCTTGCTATTATTGATTGACGACCTTACTTTATCCGATAGCAGCAACAACCCAAACTATTTAGCTTGGGTTGAAGCAACTCGGAATAAAATCAATATAGCACGAGAACAGGCGCAACGCGGTGAGTTGCTCAATGCAGATGATGTATTAGCTCAACTTAGAGATAAGGTGAAAAAAGCCAGACAAGTAATAGTATGAATCGCTTGCTAATTGCGATCGAGGCGATCGCTTTCAACTTCTCATTTATCTGAGAAAAGCGATATCTAACTCCCTCCGTTGCTGCGACTTTGAAGCTGATCTAATAGATACTGCCAGATTTGTTCAATTCTTTCTTCAATTTGTTCGATCCGGCGTTCAACAGCCATAAAATTAGTCTTAAACTCGGCAACGTCGGTGGCAAAAATTTCTGACAGCTTGGTAACGGCAGAAGTTAGGGCATCGGTTCTTTCTGTTAACAAGTTGATTTTTCCTGTTAACAGGCTGATTTGCTGCTGGGATTCCTGCTGTTGCACGGTTATCTGGTTAATTCGATCGGCTAATTGTTGTTGCGATTCGGCAAACTGCTGTTGCGATTCGGCAAACTGCTGTTGCGATTCGGCTAGCTGGTTAATTCGATCGGCAAACTGCTGTTGCGATCGCGCGGTTTGTTCAAGAATAGCCTCAATTCGGTCAAGGCGATCGGTCATTTGCTTATTTCCTCAGTTTTTGCTGATTTACTCCGCTTGGGCTTTGACTTTGGCGAGGTTTCGTTTTTAGATGGGCTGGGATTACTGATTTCTGGCGTGTTTTCTGCAAGCCAGTTTTCTACGAGTTGCAATAAAACCTGGTTCATGGAAGCATTTTGGTAAGCGCAAACCCATCTGAAGCGCGATCGCAAATCGTCATCGCAATAAAAACAGAGCTTTACTGGCTTCTCTTGATCGCTATTGTTCATAACCTATACTGGTGTTACTCTCTCTAGAGTGACACTAATGCCAGCTTTGTTCTATGGCAATTCTAGCTATTTAGCGACTTATTGTTAATAGCGCTATAGTGCTAATATTCCAAATTCTTCAGTCCGCGGAGGCGGACATTGTTTGTATAGCAGCGGTTTCAACCGCCGAGTTTTTTCTTATTTTTCGTACCTGCGCGGTGTGTAAACCCAAACATCTCCATATTTGCGCGGAATAATTCGAGTTTGACTTGAACCGACAATCACTAAAGTTCTCATATCCGCGTCTTCCGGCTGGAATTCGCCTAACTTGCAAACGCGCACGGATTGGCCTGGGCGGCCGAGGTTTCTTCCCAATACAACCGGGGTTTTAGGATCGCGAGTTTCTAACAAAATCTCGATCGCCCTTCCCAATTGCCAAATCCGCTGTTTCGAGATTGGATTGTAAAATGCCATAACTAAATCGGCCTTTGCAGCCGCCGCGATTCGCTGTTCTATGACTTCCCAAGGCTTGAGAATGTCCGAAAGCGAAATCACACAAAAATCGTGGCCCAGCGGTGCTCCGATCGCAGCAGCGGCCGCCTGCATGGCTGAAATGCCCGGTGCTACCCGAATATCGATGCCTTGCCATTCGGGTTTGCTGTCAAAGTCGATCGCCTCAAACACCGCCGCAGCCATCGCAAAAATCCCCGGATCTCCCGAGGAGACAACGGCGACAGATTTGCCGGATGCTGCTAAATCTAGGGCAAAACGGGCGCGATCGATCTCTTCGCGGTTGTCGGAATCGTGGCGCTTTTGCCCTTCTCTCCGTGTTCCGGCTAAGTCGAGATAGAACTTGTAACCTACCCAATCCGTGGCTTCGCGCAGAATTTCCTTGACTTCCGGGGACATCCACGCAGCGCCTCCGGGGCCGGTACCGACGATCGCCAGTTTGCCGCGACTAATGCCGATCGCGCTGGCATCAATCGGTTCGGTAGCAAGTGCGATCGCGCAATTGAGCGCTAAAGTGCGATCGTGTCCGACTATTTGACTGTTTGCACCGGCTGCTGTCAGGGCAATTTGGGCTGCCAGATTTTCGCTTAATTCTTCTATTGGACATCTCTTAAAAAGCGGATTTTGAACAGGCAAAATGTCTGTTTCACAAGAATTATGGGAGATGTCTATTGAGTCTAATTCTACAAGTTCGGATCGATCTAAAAAACGGACTGGGACTTTAAAATATTCTGAAACTGCTGCTAATAGCGGATTTCCTATGTCATCTTTTAAGGCAAAAAATCCGGCAATTGAAGCTGCTGCTAAATTAGTTTTTGCGAGTAATTGCTGCACGCAAGACACGGCTGATTCTGGATCGATATTCGATGGGTTTATGAGGGAAATTGCTACAGTTGCTGGATGGTAAACTAAGCAATCGGGCGTTGGTATAATTGCTGTTTCGGTAATACGGATGGTTAATTTGGCGTCGGGGGCGATCCTCTCCGTTGGCGCAGCCCCCGTAGGGGCGGGCTGCGCTAACGGCAAATTGCTCTCCCAAAGCCAGCTAGCTTTGCCTTCTAGGCGTACTTTCGCCCCGGCGAGCAAATTTGAAATAAAAGTTTTCGCATCATCTGGATTGGCTAAATAATAGCCTTGGGGAGGACTCAGCAGCGCGGTACGAAAACGGATATCTCCCGTAGTTGTGATTGCAGGTTGGACGCCGAGGGCTGCTGCAATCTGTCTCGCCAAGTCGTTGACTCCGTGCAAACCGCCCAGCAGCGGTACAACAGCGCTTCCGTCTTCTGCTACTGCTAAAACTGCTGGTTCGGCGCGTTTGTCTGATAGCAGCGGGGCGAGGGTGCGGATTAGGATTCCGGCGGCGCAGATGCCGATAATTGGGGTTTCTGTTGCGAATAATTCCCGCAATGTTTCGCCGAAGTTGCTAAATGTAATGTTTGTGTCGGAAGTGCGATCGGCTAAACCGTAAATCTGGGAACCTGGGAAGACTGCGGAGATTGTTTTGGCGATCGGTAGGCTGTTTTGACCTAAGATAATTATTGCGGGAGGAAGTGGATTCACGGTTATAATTCTGGCTGTGTTCGGATTGGTTTGATTATTTTAATCCAATACGATTCACTTAACATATTTATGCCCCGGAGATCCCCCTAAATCCCCCTTAAGAAGGGGGACTTTGAGGGCATTATTGTGCCCCCCTTTTTAAGGGGTGTGCCAGGGAGATATGTCTTAAGTGAACCGTATTGCATTTTAATCTGTTCTTAGTTCAATAAGACATATTTGATGAACCGCGTTGGCGTAGCCTGCGCGAAGCGCTTAGACGCAAAGGGCGCGAAGGAAGAGAAATAAAAGAAGTTGATCGTATTTTCTGTCTATCAGTGGCACAGGCATCTTGCTTGTGAATTTCTGAAATTATTTGATCATACCAACTTTGGCTTAAATACTTCATTCTTCAGTCGGCCTCCGCCGACTACCCTTCCCGAAGGCTAACACGTTTGTGTAGGCACGGTTTCAACGGTACGTCTGATCTTCGCTTGTGTAGGCGCGGTTTCAACCGCTGTCTGATCTTACGCCTAATCCTCAGAAACCCGGTTTTTTTCCGTATTTCTCGTTAACAACCCAATATTTTCGCAGAAACCGGGTTTCTTGGCCGAAGTTCTAGTATAAATAACCAACAGACTCTCAATTTACTGCAATTTAGAATGATCAAATTTTTAGGATTAGTTGTGTTTGGGATGATAATTGCGATCGCCTCTGTGGCTGTGGCGGCTCAACCTTTGTTTGTCGCTTATCCTCCGGCTAACCACAAAACTATAGCCGATCGCATTTTCCTCATCGGTACAGCCCCCCCAACGGGACAAGTATCGGTAAATGGCAACCAAATTTCACGCACCGCAGCAGGCCATTTTGCCCCGACTTTTCCGCTGCAAATTGGCGAAAATGCCTTTACCTTGCGCTACGAAAATCAGTTGGTCAAAATTAAGGTGACGCGCGAGTCAAATCAGCCGCAAGTCCCCGCAGGATTGGCTTTCGCGAAGGATTCTCTGACTCCAAAAGTGGATGTGGCGAGTTTACCGGGGGAATATATCTGCTTTGGGGCGATCGCACCTGCGAATGCTACAGTTTTGGTAAAATTGGCTGGGGCCACTATTCCTTTGAAAGCTCGATCGCAAGTCGAACTCCCCGACAACAAATCTGTACTGTTAGGTGAAAATTCCCCGATCGCAAAAAGCGGCATGGAACAGTATCAAGGCTGTGCTAAAACCCCGACTAATTCCGCGTTAGAAAACAGCAAAAAAGTAGATTTGGGCGTACCCTTGTTTGAGCTAACCATCAATAATCAAACGATCGGTCAACCAGGGACTGGCAAGATTTCGATTCTATCTCCCGCCGAGTTGGAAGTAGCAGAAGTGACAGCAGAAGCGGGTGTTGCTCGCACCGGGGCGAGTACGGATTTTTCTCGGATGACGCCGCTGCCGAAGGGAACACGAGCCACAATTATCGGGCGGGAAGGTGAATGGATTCGACTCGATTACGGTGCTTGGATCAAAGCATCGGAGGTGCGAATTGTCAAGGATGCAGTGCCTCCGCGCTCGATTATTCGCAGCGCGCGATCTCGTCAAGTTTCTGGTTGGACAGAGGTCTTATTTCCCTTAGAAATACCAGTCCCTGTTACCGTCCAGGAAGGAGAAAAAACTTTTACCCTAACACTGTACAATACTACTGCTCAAACTGACATTATTCGGCTCGATGATGACCCAGTAATTTCGCGTTTGGCATGGCAACAAATAGCGCCGCTGCAAGTACAATACACTTTCAATCTCAAATCTGCGCAGCATTGGGGTTATAAGTTGAGATACGATGGCACAACTTTAGTGCTGTCTTTGAAACACCCGCCAGTTCGATCGGACAAAATGCCCAATTCCCAAAAACAACCGCTATCAGGAATTAAGATTTTGATCGATGCGGGACATGGTGGGCCGCAGGATTCGGGGGGTATTGGGCCGACTGGCTATCGCGAGAAAACAGTGGCTTTAATTGTGTCGAAATTGGTGCGATCGGAATTGGTGAATCGGGGCGCGAATGTGGTAATGACGCGGGTGGAAGATGTCGATTTAGATTTGCCACCGAGGGTGGAAATGATTCAAAAAGAGGAACCGGCGATCGCAATTTCGATACACTACAATGCTTTGCCCGATAACGGCGATGCGATTAATACTAAAGGGGTTGGCGCTTTTTGGTTTCACCCGCAAGCGCACAGTTTAGGAATGTTTTTGCACAATTATTTAGTTGCAAAATTGAACCGTCCATCTTATGGTGTATTCTGGAACAATCTAGCAATGACTCGTCCTACGGTTGCTCCGTCTGTTTTAATGGAATTGGGATTTATGATTAATCCTGAAGAGTTTGAATGGATTGTGAATCCGACACAACAGCAGAAGCTAGCAGAGGCGATCGCCCAAGGTATCGTGGAATGGTTTGCTTCTGTTGAATAATAGTTATTTTAACCCAAGGAGATTAATGTAGATGCTGAGTTTTAGTCAATCAAAAGCTTTCTTTATTGCGGCTGCATTTGCCACCTTAACTTTTTCACTTTACAGCTTTCCGGTTTTCGGCAAGCAGCAAACTCTCGCACCGGAAAAAGTAAAGGCTTTGGAGGAGAAAACTAAATGTTCTTTTATCAACGTCAAAAGTGGTACTGTTAACATTCGCAAAGGCCCTGGGAATAAGTACGCAGTTGTTGTTAAACTGAAAAGAGGAGATGGAGTTAGGGCGGTTAGCAGAGAGGGAAAATGGGTGAAAATTGCGGCGAGAACTTATGGTAATCCTCCTAATCAAACTTTTGAAATTCTTGACGGTTGGGTGAACAATCAGTATATCAATGGTTGTTCGGAAGACCAATTTGATATGTGGCGGAAATAGCAGGAGACGGCACGTGCCGTCGGGTGCATCTCAATTTTGAAGTTTGTAGGGTGCGCAATGCGCACCGGCTCATCTTGTAACGTGCGCGATATTCACCGAAAAAGTGAACCAGTACGTATTTCGATAGGCGTCAAAGTCAACCGGTGCGCAGTGCACACCCTACAAATTACTACGGGGATTAATCCCAGCCGAAGTCTCGATCGCACATTTGGGCTAGTCTTTGGTTGTGCGATCGATAATATGCCTTTAATTGCTCGTATACTTTCTCGCTGACGGGGGGATATTGGTTGGAGTTGTACTTTTTGTAGGTTTCTAGTTGCTGTGGCGGCAAGTCTAGAAATTCTAATACGCTGTTGTATGTGCCGCAGGGATTTGTATACAAATCTTCGCTTTTGAGGATTAAAAGTTGTGATTTGGGAAATAGCTGCATCCAGGCTGGAAGTTGGTCGGCGTATATGCCGCGACTGATATAGGTGTGGTGTTGGTGCTCGTAACTGTAGTAATTTGGGCTCGCTAGGATTTTTTCGATTTCGCCTTTGAGTCTTTCGGGCTCGGAGGCGATCGCACTTTCGAGAGATAATGATTCGTATCCGATTTTTATATAGTAATGATAGTGGGAAATTGCGCGTTCTACTGGGTTTCTGAGTAGGGCGATTATTTTAACTTTGGGACTAAAATCGTGGATGCGCTGGGCGACGTGGGGATGAAAAATATAGTAGGGGCTGGCTTCTCCGGTTAGCTGGAATTCGCCGCTTTCGGGTTGGGGAAATTGGGAATAATACCAGTCGGGGGTTTGGTGGAAGTTGAGGTCGAAATAATGGATTTCTTTTTGGGCGGCGGGGGCGATTTGGGGATGTTGAATTAGGTAGTTGTACAGGGATGTTGTGCCGCCTTTTTGGACGCCGATGATGATGAATTCGGGGGGTTTGGGAGGTTGTTTCATGGGTGGGTGATGATATGTGGCGCTTGGTTGGTGTCGGTTTGGGCGTCGAACTGTTGATAAATATAGCTTACAGTCGAGTTACGATCGCGCGATCGTCCAATTAAGTCGGCGGGGTTGTCGTTTTTTTGCTATATCTGTTATTGTATCGACATAGGGATAAACCGATAAGTCCTTATGTCGATAAACGCCCATATCCGATCGCGCGCCTGTGTGTCAGGCTAGACACATAGACAAATCGATATAGCGATATGGCAACTTTGACTACAAGTAAAACTGTGTCCGTAAAAATCTATCTACCTGAAGAGACAAGAGCCAAGTTCAAAGCATCTTGCGCCATGCGTAGCCTCAGCATGAATGAGGTTCTGTTGGAGTACATCGAAACCTGGTTGCAGGAAAACGAACCCGTTTTAGAGTCAAAGCCGAAGCGCGTCAAGACGACCGCCAAAACTGAGGAAACAGGCTGATGACCGATCGACTATATCGAATAAATGGCATCCTCGAACCAACTGCGAGGGACAAATGTTGAGAGATTCAGACAACCCTGAGAAATCTTGGGAGGATTTAGAAGCGGAACTGCTTCCTCACCGTCCTTTTTATGCCCCCGGTGAGACTGAAATTGAAAAAGACCTTTATGCTAAGCGACGATGTGCTCAGCAAGAAATGAAGGCTGAAAAACGCCCCGATATTGCAGGCGGCTCTTATTACTACTGCACGGAGACAAATAATGATGACTAACTTGAGTTACCGACTGCTACCCCCGAAAGATGAGTACGTCCAAGTGTCTATCTATCTGAATCGGGTGCACTTGGATGGATATACGATCGATCGCGCGATCGCACAATTGATCGAAATGGGTTATGCTCCTAGTCTGCAATATCAGTGGAATCCAAAACGCAACGAGTTTGATTTGTTTGCTGTGATTCACGATCGCCCGATCGCCGATTCACTGATGGATAAACAGGCTTGTGATGCTCTCTGGGCTGCTTTTAACGAATCTTCGCTTTACGTGATTGGTTGCGAGGCGGCCCAAAATCCTAATTGGCTGGCGGCACGCAGCTTCAACGATCCGCGCCGTCACGCTACAGCGGAGGAAATCGAGCCTCTGCCAGCAAATGCTACGGCCGCTGCTTGATAAGCACACAGGAGGATACGGCAGTGCCGTGTCCCTACGGGCGATCGCGCGATGGGGTGGGATGAGGATACGGCAGTGCCGTGTCCCGTAGGGCGATCGCGCAACAACCGAAATTCGATCGCATTTTTATTGCCATTTTTGGGTAGGGAAACGGCACTGCCGTGTCCTAATTTCTCGATCGCACGTGGGGTATCAATTCGGGTTGTACCGGATTTGAGAGAGGAGACGGCAATGCCGTCTCCCTACCGCGATTGTAGGGAAACGGCAATGCCGTATCCTAATTTCTGCCGTGTCCTAATTTCTCGATCGCACGTGCGGTATCAATTCCGGTTGTACCGGATTTGATGTGACTTTGCCGCTGGGCACTGACAATCCGATCGAACTAGACTAGAGTGGAGTTCCCGATCCGAAATCCTTGCGGGGTAAATCTTTCGGGGGAAAATATATCTGGTGTTGATAGGGTTGCGGGTTTGTCGGTTTTATTTTTTAGCCAAACTACACATTTTGTAAATTTGTGCAAGGGCTGATATGGATGTTGGGAAAAGTGGGAACAATGAAGATGGGATTGTACTGTTGAGCAGTATCTACCTGCAATACCATCTCTGAAACTATTCAGGAAGGCGTCAATGTTTAAGAGCAAATTATCGAAAGTTATCGTATCGCTGCTGCGGCGGATTGCTGGTGTTACTAGATCCGGGGCGAAGCGGCTGATGAGAGCAATGCTGCAAGCGCTGATGGCTATGGGCCGCAGGGCGAGATTGCCGGTGGCGGGTTTTGTGCTCCCGACGGTGACGATGGTGTTGCTGGTGGTGATTTTGCTGACGGTGGCGATTACTCTGCGATCGTTCGATCGGGCGAATATGGCTCGTAACGTGCGCGTGAACCAGCAAGTGCTGGCGGCCGCTACTCCGGCGATCGATCGGGCAAAAGCGAAAATTCAGTATATTCTGGGCCCGGGCAAGCCGACATCCGATACTCCGTCGGATGAGACATTATATCAGGCTATGTCGTCTTATAATGCAACAACCGATCTTTATACTTTTGGGG
>JAJAYT010000204.1 GCA_026786085.1 Microcoleus sp. CAN_BIN18
CCTCTTCCTTCTTCCTTCTTCCTTCTTCCTTCTTCCTTCTCTATCAAGTCGGTACAAGTTCGCCGGGCCGCAGTTTAGCCCATTTGCCGGTCTCTTGCTTGAAACTTTGACAACCAACTACATCCCATTCCATTTCAATTTCATCTTGGTGGGAGCGAATGTTGACGTTGATGGTGGGTTCTACGGGGTCGAAATCGGGTGTTTCGGTGAGATGAATCTGTTCGTGCTGTCCTTCTACGGCGTGGTAGGTGAAGCAGCGGTCTACATAGTGGCAGTTAATACAAATACACATTCTTGATATCCTCTGTGCATTTCAAAAAGATTGGTGAATTTCGAGCTTTCTGTTAATCTAGCGTAGCAAGAGCTTTATTGTGTGTAAGTTTATTTATTTTTGTTGCAATGTCGAATAGTTTGCCACCTGCGCTATCTCCTGAGACTTGGCCGTTCGATTTGGAACTGCTGACACCGCCTGTTTATTTGGTGGGCGGTGCGGTGCGGGATGCGCTGCTGGGGCGCCGATCGCACTTTTTTGATTTGGATTTCGTTATGCTAACACGGGCGGTGAAAACTGCTCGAAAAATTGCCGATCGCACGAAAGCTGGATTTGTGTTGTTGGATGCGGAACGACAGATTGCGCGGGTGGTGTTTGCGGGCGGTACGGTGGATTTTGCGGAGGCTTTCGGGGGGACTCTGGAGGGGGATTTGCACCGCCGGGATTTTCGCATAAAAGCGATCGCCTGCAATCCTTTTACGGGAGAAATCATCGATCCTGTGGACGGTCAAGCTGATTTGCGGTTGGGTTTGCTGCGGATGATTTCGCGATCGAATTTGGAAGATGATCCGCTGAGGTTATTAAGAGCTTACCGCCAAGCGGCGCAGTTGGGTTTTGCGATCGAACCGGAAACACAATCTGCGATTCGAGAATTAGCGCCGTTGTTGAGTCGGGTGGCGGTGGAACGGGTGCGGACGGAATTGGGTTATTTGTTGAGCAATAATCACGGTGTTCCTTGGATTTGTAAGGGTTGCGAAGATGGTTTGTTTTCGATTTGGTTTGAAAGTGCGATCGACCGTTTCGATATCTTGACAAAAATTGACTCGTGTGCTGCTGATTTGGCGGCAATTTATCCTGAGTTGGGGACAGAGTTTTCGCGATCGATTCGCGATACAATTAAAACGCCGTTGTTGGCAGTTGGGAAGTTAGCTATTTTAGCAAATTCCGACCCGACAATCGCTGAAACAGAGTTGCTGCGGTTGAAGTACAGCAATGCAGAGATTAAAAGTGCGATCGCACTTTTGAAATACTTGCCAAAACTGCAAGCAGAACCGATTGCCGAAATGTCTTTGCGAGACCAGTATTTTTTGTTTCGCGATGTCGGAATAGTATTTCCCATTTTAGCAGTTTTGGTCGTGGCGGCGGGAGTTGCGGTTGACGAAATTTCACCGTTAATTAATCGCTATCTCAATGCTGATGACATTATTGCTCATCCCACACAATTAGTTAGCGGCAATGAGTTAATGGAAGCTTTGAATTTGCCCAGAAGTCCGCAAATTGGTCAATTGTTAATGGAAATTCAATTAGCGCGGGTGGAAGGGAGAATTGCAACTCGCGAAGATGCGCTGAAATTGGCTGCTGACTTGATTGATGTTGATTGATATTTGGGAAATATTGCAACATTATAATCTCTGCAAAAATCTCTTGACAATTATCCATAAAATCACCATCATAGAAGTGCTGATCATGCAAAAAAAAATAGTTAAATGGAAGCTGTGAGTCTGATATCATCTGTGAAGGTAGCGAATGGGAGATTGCGAGAAGTTTATCAAAGCGAATACGGCATTCTCTACCAGGAAGACTGTCTCAAATTTTTAGGTATTGTTCCCGATTCCTGTGCGGATATTGTATTTGCAGACCCGCCATTTAATCTCGGCAAAGATTATGGTAACGGTACGAGCGATATGCTGAATTCCAGCGATTATCTTGCTTGGTCAAAACAGTGGCTAAAAGAAAGCATTCGAGTCCTTAAACCGGGCGGGAGTCTATTTATTTTCAACTTGCCAAAGTGGTGCATTGAGTACGGTGCATATTTAAACCAACAGGGCATGGACTTTCGTCACTGGATAGCCTGTAGAATGCCTAAAGCCTTTCCTCGCGGCAAGAAAATGTCTCCCGCACACTACGGATTGCTTTACTACACAAAAGGCGAACCAGCAGTTTTCAATAAAATTTATACGCCGATTCAAGTTTGCCGACATTGCGGCGGAGAGATTAAAGATTATGGCGGACACCGCAAAAAATTAAATCCTCAAGGTATTAACTTAATGGATGTTTGGGATGCTTCAGAAGATGTCTGGGAAGATGCTTCAGAAGATATTCGAGAACAAAATTTGTGGACGTTAATTGAGGAAATGTGGACAGATATTCCGCCAGTAAGACACCGACAGCACAAGAAAAGGGGAGCCAACGAATTAGCTCCGATTATGCTGGAACGCATCATTGCTATGGCATCGAATCCGGGACAGGTTGTAATTGATCCTTTTGGAGGTTCTGGTACTACATTTTATGCAGCAGAAAAGTTGGGCAGGTATTGGCTGGGCACAGAAATAGGCGATATTGAACCAGCAGTGAAGCGGTTACAAGACTTGGCAAATGGCAACATAGAAAACTGGGAATCAGCCAGGGGAAAGACAAAGCATAAAATCAGACAAATTAAACAAAACGAGTCAATCCAACTAGAATTATTTTCTTGAAAACCAACATTTTATATCATGTCCGTTTGATTCAGACTTGTATCATGTTAAGTTTTGTAGGGGCGGGTTCGCCGAAATATTTGATAATTATCGACAAATTATATAAACCCGCCCCGTCCATACCGAGGACTATCCTACCGGACACAATGTTATATTAAA
The DNA here is from genome assembly GCA_026786085.1 of Microcoleus sp. CAN_BIN18. Lineage (GTDB taxonomy): Bacteria > Cyanobacteriota > Cyanobacteriia > Cyanobacteriales > Microcoleaceae > Microcoleus. The sequence continues at coordinate 2,908 of JAJAYT010000204.1, forward strand.
GCGCGACCATCTGTGCCTTTAGTAATTGTAGGTACGCTGCTATCAACGGCATCATGTTCAATAACAAATATGGCTAAGAAACCTGATTGTATGTTAACTGCACGCCAGACATCAAAGTAAGGTTCGAGTTCCTCATAGTTGCCAATTCTATCAGTCAGATAAGGGTACAGTTTGCGGCTGGGCAATACTAATGCCGTCCCTAAAAAAATACCTCGTAAAATACCGAGAACCAGTTTGTTAACACTGCGGTGACTTGATGAGATATTTCCGGTTTCCCATTCTAAGGCAAATAAATCATTGTCTACAATTTTGGTAGCATCTACTCGTCCAGGAGATTTAGTTGCAAATCTGATTTTAGTTTCAAGCTGCCATCCAAAATTGTCCTGAAGAGCAGCCATACAAGCATTTTTGATGGGTTTGACACCGTTTCCGTGCCTGGTGGGATTAATCGTAAAGTTTGATGCGCCCACAGGCCAAGCTATCGCGTCAATAGCAATCCTGATTTCATTTTTAATCACTCCCCATTCTGCTGACTCCTCAAAATTACCGCGACTAATAAGTGATACTTCTTGAACTATCTTGACAGCATACTAAGCCTGTTCGTTGATAGTTGCTGTTAATTCTGCCGGCAATTCAAACTTGCCATCTGTACCCGCTTCAAAGGTAAAAACTTTCAACACAGCATCGACATTCAGCGGCCCGTAAATGTGCGGGTAATCCTCACCTGCGGCAAATTCATACTTAAGTTCAGATTCTACTTTTTCCGAGTCAATCCACAGCAGTAGCAATCCTGTTTGTCCGACAAAAAACTTGTTGGCAGATTTCAAAACTTGCGGCAAAGTCGAACAGTGGATAAATCCTTCCGTATCTAGCGTATCTCCGCGATAGGATTGCACTTGTTTTGCTTCTTCCCACTGTTGGCTGCGGGTGATGTGAAAGATAACGCTCATAATTAGATGGGTTTTAAGTGCGATCGACAATTGGCAGTAAAATCTGAGAAGGACAACTCCCGCCACAACTTACTGTCAGCGTGATAATTCTAGCATCAATTAACCGCGCTGCACCGGGAGGCGCGCCCGTTCCCGGATTCACGTCGTAAGCGGGAAAACAAGCCGCACTCAAACTCAGGCGGAAAGCATTACCTTTGGCAATTTGCATACAAGTTGCTTGCAGCACAATTTTCACAGGTGTTTCACCTGAATTCACCCGCACGTAACCTTGAGTAAAATTGTAGACGCTGCCGTTATCTTTGACTTCCGAAAGTATGGCGCACAAGTCAAAAGTCGGCGCATCTGCCGTACAAAATACTTCGACAATTATATCTCCAGCAACGTGCAAATCCGCTGTGAGCGGTGCAGAAGTGTATGTTAACACATCGGTGCGGCAGTCAAGAGTCGATCGATCAAATGAACCAGCAAGAAATGCCGCGTGTCCTCCCAAAGATGGTACTGGACGCCAAGGGTCATGTACGAATATATCATCAGTACAAACATCCGCGCAAATCTCGGTTAAAATCCCCGCATCTTCTCTCATCGCCGCCAGTCCGTTAGTTGCTAAAAAATAAGATTGATGATGATTTTGAGGCCACTTATCAAAGTTCCGCCAATCATTGCTCCCCATCTCGAATAAAGAAATCGACGACTCATCTAATATGCCTGTATCAACTCCTTTAAGGAATTGATCGAACCAGCGAATTTGCAACTCATCCACAGGAGTTGAAGCTACCAAACCATAATCCAACACTCCAACTTTTCGCCCCCAAGGTAAATGCGCCCAAGGCCCAATTATCAAATGCTGCGGACATGAACTCCCGCCAGTCATTTCTTTGTAAAGATGGATTGTTCCCCGCAAATAAGTATCGAACCAACCACCAACGTGCAGCATTGGCAAGTCTAAATCTTTGAGATTGGGCGAGAGTTTATCCCAATACTCGCTCGGTTGATAATTATCTAACCAATCGTGATAATATGAGTCTGGTGCTAATGTTGTAATAATCTCTGGACGAGCCGGAACGGTATCGTATAGCGGAAGATTTCTCGAAGCTGCGTAGAGGGCTTGATAGACAGAAACATCTGCTGTTAAGCGAGCGGTTTCGGCGGCTAGCTGAATTGCCCAGCCGAGATTTGATTGCAAACAAAATGCACCGCCTTCATAGGCCCAATCTGCGTATAAATCGCAGCCTACCATTGCCGGACAAATTGTAATTAAAGCGCTGGGTTTAGCAGCCGCGGCGTAGAGTTGGGTCATGCCTTGGTAGGAAAAGCCGTACATTCCCACTTTGCCGCTGCTGCCTGGTAAATTAGCGGCCCAATTGACGGCATCAAAACCGTCTGCTGTTTCGCTCACAAATAAGTTGAATTCGCCTTCGGAAGTGCCGCGCCCCCGCACGTCTTGGATCACAACGATGTAGCCGTGTTTGGCGTACCATGAGGGATGGGAATATACTATCGTAGATGCGATCGCCCTGCCGTAAGGTTGCCGCATTAACAATACTGGAAATTCGCCCGCCGCATCGGGGCGGTAGATGTCAGCATCCAAACGCACGCCATCTCTAGTTAGCATTGATGCTGTTTCTTTCGGACAAACTTTCAGCATAAATCATTAAAAAAATTAAAAGCAGGTTCGTAGTAAGGACTTTAGTCCTTTCTTTTTGCAGACTGAAGTCCTGACTAAAAACAGGTTCGTAGTAAGGACTTTAGTCCTTTCTTTTGAGGACTAAAGTCCTCACTACGAACCTAGCGCGCTGAGTCTTTTGTTTTTGCGGACTGAAGTCCGCACTACTAACCTAGCACGCCACCAGCATATCAGATCGCCCTAAAACTCTCATATCTTCCTCATCAAGTTCGACTGATGTACCGCTGCGAATTAGTTCCACAAAATCCTCATTCGGCACCATGATACACAAAGTGTACAAACGTTCGTCACCCGTATTCTCAATTACGTGAGTAGCCATTGGAGGCACTAACAAACTATCTCCCGGTTTAATATTAACTGTTTTGCCGTCGCAGGTTGCTTGTCCTCTTCCTTTGAGCACAAAAAACATTTCTACTGCTAATTGATGGCGGTTGGGAGGAGTTTTGCCGCCCGGATCGAAAATCTCGACGCAAACAGTTAATGAAACATTCGCTGTTGTCGGATCGAAGACGATCGCTAATCTATTAGTATCACCTGGGCTGATGCGAAATGCTTGGTAATCTTGAGGAGATTTCATAACAGGAATCATGCACTGATTTGTCATTTTTTTATTGTTAGTTGTGAGTTGTTATAGCTGAAGGAAGAAGGAAGAAGTAAGAAGGAAGAAGGAAGAAGGAAGAAGGAAGAAGGAAGAAGGAAGAAGTAAGAAGGAAGAAGTAAGAAAACCCTGGGTTTTAGCAATTAAGAACTTCCTAACCGTCACGGACGGTTGCTATATGTTTCTGCTGTCATTAGTGAGAAACCAGAGTCATTAGTCCGTCGCTCAACCTCCCAAGTTTATTGCTAATGACTAATGACTAATGACTGCTGACTGCTGACTGCTATTTAATTGCTTCTAACATAGCCTGAGAATCAGACAAAAACCCAAAACATTGTTTAACGTTATAAAGAGTAGCTTGCCAGCAATACTCTGGAGATGTGGTAGCTGTACAATCTTTGACTAAAATGCAGTCGTAATTTAAAAAACAAGCATCTTGCAGCGTAGCCATGACGCACTGATCGGCGTTTACTCCTCCAAAGAAAAGTGTAGTTCTTCCCAGGTTCCGCAAGATACTATCTAAAGGAGTATCCCAAAAGCCACTCATTCGATATTTATCAACGCAAATATCCTCCGGTTTAGGTGTCAATTCATCCACAACTGCCGCCGCCCAACTCCCCGCCATCAAGACAGATGCGCCGTTTTTTGGCAGTGGATCTCCTAAACCTACGCCGTCGCCTGTGGGATTGTAAACGTGACGCGAAGCTGCACTAATATTGAGCAAATCGGGGCGGTTTCCCCAGTTGATCCAAATAATTGGTACTGCGTGCGATCGCAATTTTGGCAGTAAATTTTGTAAAGAATTAATTGGACTTCTAGCGGGCGTTACATCTACGCCAATGTGTGCTAGCCAACCGTCGGGATGACAGAAATCGTTTTGCATATCTATCACCAACATTGCAGCTTTTGCTAAATCCACACGCAGGGTTTTAGTTTCTGTTTCTAGGGTAACAATTTCTGGGTCAAGTTGCGATCGGCTGATATCGGCAATTTTGGCATCAACTTTCCAAGCATTCGGCGGTACGCCCAAGGTGCGGAGAGAATCAGGATTCATATGGATTGTGACTCAAAAACAATTTCAATTTTAGAACTATTTGATTCATCCTAACTTGCGATCGCCTAAATCTTTGTTAAAATTAAGTATCCGGCGCAACTTTTTTGATAAATTTTAGAATTTATTAATTTTAACGTCTTGTAATCCTAAAATAGGAATAGATATAAATTCACGGAAAGAGTAAATCGATGAGTTTTACAATCCAAAATGCTTTAATTCCGGTTGACAGCGGTTATGAAACCGCAGACGTGCAAGTGGCGGATAATTGCATAAGTGCGATCGCATCCAATTTAACTCCTGTGGGAACAATAATTGACGGCAAAAATAAGCTGCTGCTGCCCGGTTTTGTCAACGCGCACACACACTCTTCTGAAATGTGGCAGCGCGGGATTATTCCCCCTTTGCCGCTAGAGTTGTGGCTTGCCGAATTGTACGATTTTACGCCTCTAGATCCCGAACAAGTTTACTTGAGCGCTTTGGGCACTGCGGTAGAAACATTGCTGTCTGGTGGCACAAGCGTAGTCGATCATTTAGTTTTAATTCCGGGGCAAGAATTAGAGACGATCGCCGCCGCAGTTCGCGCTTATCAAGAAATCGGCATCCGTGCTTTTATCGGGCCGTTAATTCAAGATAAATCCCTGACAGCGGGAATGCCTGCGGGCGATGGCGGTATCGAACACGCTGCTTATATTCGCTCGACAAAGGCAACTTTGGAATTAATGGAAGCTGCGATAAAACAGTTTCACAATCCCGAAAAAGGTGTTAATATATTGCTGGCGCCGACGGGAATTCAACTGTGTTCCGATGCTTTGTTTGAAGGCTGCATCGATTTGGGCGATCGCTACAATCTTTGTCTGCACGCGCACCTCTTGGAAACCAACGCTCAAAAACAACTAGCTCAGGAAAAATACGGCTGTAGCGCTGTAAAATACCTGCAACAAATTGGTTTCTTGAGTCCCCGCACTTCCTTAGCACATTGCGTATGGCTCGACGATGATGACATTGCAATTATGGCAGAAACTCAATCGACAGTTGTACACAATCCCCTTAGCAACCTGCGCTTAGGAAGCGGCATTGCACCGATTTTGAAATACCTCCAAGCGGGAGTAAATGTATCTTTTGGCTGCGACGGCGCCGCTAGCAATGACTCCCAAGATTTGCTGGAAGCAATTAAAATGGGTTCTATTCTGCACAATATCACGGATTTGGATTACCGCCACTGGATTACACCGCGCGAGTCTGTAGAAATGGCCTCGCTGGGCGGAGCAAAAGGCTTGAATGCTGCTAATGAAATGGGTTCGCTGACAGTTGGCAAAAAAGCAGATTTTGTGCTGTACGATTTAACCAGTTTATCATTGTTGCCGCGCACCGATCCGATTGGTTTGCTAATATTGGGGAGACCGACTAATGCGGTAGATAGTGTTTGGGTAAATGGTAAACAAATTGTTGCTGAAGGTAAGGTGAAAACGATTGATGTTGATGATTTGAGGCGGGAATTATTCGATCGCAGTGAGTGGACTAGCCAACGTCAATCGCCAATGGTGGGCAAGATTGAAGCGCACTACCGCCAAGTGATGAAACTGTCACTCGGCGGTTGAAACCGCGACTATACAGACAAAACCCGAGGAGGGGGATTGAAGAATAATTCCGCAGAAAGACTCGGCGGTTGAAACCGCGACTATACAGACAAAACCCGCCTCCGCGGGTTGAAGAATAAAGGTGCGCAGTGCGCACCCTACAGTATGATGTTTGATTGTGGTGTTTGCGAAAAATTGATGATAAAACTGTACAAATGGCAGCGGATACTGGCTTTAATAGTTGTTTTTGCGATCGCCCTTACCTCCTCCGCGATTTTCTCTCCCAGCCTCTCGGCTCAAACTCCGCCCAAAACCACAAAAACCGAATTACGTGGCATTTGGCTGACTAATATTGATAGCGATGTGATCTTTTCGCCCAAAAACATCACAGACGCTGTAAATAGGCTAGACAAACTGAACTTTAATACCATTTATCCTACGGTTTGGCAAGGGGGTTATACCATTCATCCGAGTGCTGTAGCCAAACGAGTATTCGGATATTTAAACGACCCCACACCCACATTAAAAGGGCGAGATGTCCTCAAAGAAATCATTACAGCAGCACATAAAAAAGGTATAGCAGTAATCCCTTGGTTTGAGTTTGGTTTCATGGCCCCCGCCGACTCAGAATTAGCCAGACTGCACCCTGATTGGCTAGCAAGGCGACGTGACGGTTCAACTATTTGGAAAGAAGGCGTAAACGATCGAGTTTGGCTGAGTCCTTTTCATCCTGAAGTACAGAAATTTATCCAAGAGTTAGTTGTCGAACTTGTCGCAAATTACGATCTAGATGGCATTCAATTTGACGACCATTTCGGATTGCCATCAGAATTTGGATACGAAGCGTTGACAGTATTAATGTATCAGAAAAATATCAAAGCCCGTCCATCCAACGACTCGCGCGAAACTTTCTGGATTCGCTGGCGGGCTGACAGAATTAACGACTTTATGGCACGACTTTTTACAGCTATCAAAGCCCGTAATAAAAAATGTATTGTTAGCTTATCTCCCAACCCTCTTCACTTCGCATTACCTGCACACTTACAAGACTGGTTTACCTGGGAAAGACGCGGTTACATCGAAGAAATTGTGTTGCAGGTTTATCGCAGCGATATCAAGCGTTTTAATCAGGAACTCGAACGGGAAGAAGTTAAACTGGCAAAAGTACATATTCCAACTGCGATCGGAATTTTAACTGGTTTAAGAAATAAGTCGGTTCCGCTTAAACAAATTCAAGAGCAAATGCAAGAAGTGCGAAAAAGAAACTTTGCTGGTGTCTCTTTCTTTTTCTACGAAAGCTTGTCGAGTTGGGCTAAAGAAACCCCCCAACAGCGAGACTTTGCACTGCGAAACTTCTTTCCTACAAAAATACCACGCCCCTCTGTTTAAAGGTTTGTAGTCAGGACTTTAGTCCTTCTTTATTGGATTATGAAGCAATACGGTTCACTTAACACTATTTATGCCCCGGAGATCCCCCTAAATCCCCCGAAAGCAAGGGGGACTTTGAGAGC
>JAJAYT010000205.1 GCA_026786085.1 Microcoleus sp. CAN_BIN18
GTCCTTGACTGTAAGTTTCTAGATCCTCACATTCGCTCAAAAAGGTGTGTACTTGACGACGTTCTGCTGAAGACAGCGATTTGAGTTCAACTTCAACTCCCGTCGATCGCGCTTGCTCTGCTGCGTACTCTGCCATCGATCGCAATTCCTCTTGGCGACGGATGCGATAGCCGTTCAGTTCAATTGTATAAGGAGTGGGTTCATCCGATTCGTTACCTATGTTTGCAACAGTGTTACAGAGGTACTGAATGGCATCTAGTACATTACCGTCTGGCCCGACTAAGATGGCAACTTGTTCGGGAGTCAGACTACTTTGATCGATCGTCATCCAATAACAATCTTCTTGCTGTTGGCTTACCACTTTTGAGGGAATTGCGGACAGTTTTAGCAATTCTTCTAACCATTGCTGTCCGCGCTGCATTTGAGATTCTTTCATTTTTAAAATCAAGCCTTTTTCTTAGAACGCTTTGGTTCAAAGGGAAGTGCATCTAATCCCTGTTCTTTTTGGGTTTTCGCCTCTGCTTCGTCCACGATTTTTTGAAGGTTTTCGGGCAGTGGTTCTTTGGACAAAATAAACGATTGAACTGTTTGGAAGATGTTAGCAATCAGCATATACATCAACACGCCAGCGGGCAGCGGGAAGAACAAAAACATTCCCGAAAATATGACAGGCGTCAGTTTGTTGATTGTAGCCTGTTGGGGATTGTCGTTTGGCCCTTGTGCTTGTCCCGAAAGAGTTTGGTTGATATACAAACTGATGCCGAATCCGAGGATCATCACCAAAATATCCCAGTGGATTTTGCCGTCTGGGTCGATCGCGCCAACGCGGCCTAGAGCTTCGATAAACAGGAAGCCTTTGTTTGTAGCCAATCCGGGGATTGTGCCTTGAACTGTGGCTTCACCGGGCGCTAAGGCTGTGATGTTGCCCTGTTCGTCTACCTTGACAGTTTCTTCGCCTTTGATGACTTTCCAACTAGGAGCAAAGTCAATTTCGCTCTTATTTTCGGCAGCTAGGACTGTGAGAGCTTTACCCTCTGGGGTTTGAAAATCAATCTTGGTGGTGTCACCAACAGAGAGTTTGTCGCCGCCTGGAATCACGCCCACAACTGGAGCATGAAAAGTACCTGTGACGTAAATATTTTGGGGCGGTGTAGCAAAAGCTTGCGGTTGAACAGCTTCGATTTGTTCTTTTGGCAAAACTTGAACGTTGACGCTGTAATTTATGTCAGAAAACGGCGAACCCCTGAGCGTTGCAAACAGTGCAAAAAGCACTGGCATTTGCAGAACTAATGGGAAACATCCTGCTAGAGGGTTGCCAAATTCTTTGTAGACTTGGCTCATTTCCTCCTGCTGTTTAGTAGGATTGTCTTTATAGAGTTTTTGAATTTGATCTACTCGCTCTTTCATCAACGGCTGGGCTACTTTCATGCGTCGCATATTGCGAAGAGAGCCTGCGTTGAGAGGATAAAGAGCAAAGCGAATCACGAGCGTCAGAGATACGATCGCTAAACCGTAGCTTGGCACGATCCCGTAGAAAAAATCTAGGATCGGGAGCATGAGGTTGTTGGAAAGAAACGAGATACCAAAATCCATTCGCTTTGAGTTAATTTAGGTGCTCTATGTTTACTGTTGAGAACTAATTGCATCCGCTGGATACGGGCTGCCTCAACTTTTTGGCCTTTGTCTCTATCTTAGGACATTGCCCGTCGATCGACCGCCCTGCCTGCGGTTTTTTTGTAATCAGTTTGCCAATAATCGAACTAATTTCAGCCTGATTTGAGGGTGAAGTTATTCGGTTATTTAGCTGGAGTCGCGTTAGCTTTTTGAGCTGCTGCGGGCAGTTTTTCGTTAATGTAGTCATACATGGCTCGAAATTTCGGAATCGATCGCAGTTCCAAACGGCTGCCATTTTTCATTGTCAGCACCATGTCTCCGTAGCTTCCGAAACCGCGAGGTACTGTGACGATTTTGACTATATCTGAGTAGATAACGTCTGTGCGTTCGCGCCCCATCCAACCGCTAGTTACGGACACTCGGCGGCTGGTGATCCGATAGCGCAGCCACAGAGCCCGGACAATTGATCCTATTGCGAGGGGGATTCCCACAACAGTCAGCCCCAGGAGTAAGTTGATGATCAAGTCTCCGGGTGCGGGGCCGCCTTCATAGTATACTTCCTCTCGAATTCCCATCTAGTACCTCGGCTTCTACCAACAACTGCTCTAATTCTTGCAGAATTTCGGCATAATTGCACTCTTGTGCGATCGGACGCACGACAATTACTAAATCCCACCCAAATTTTAATCGGGGCAATAGCTGTCGCAAAGCAGCACGAATCTGGCGCTTAATCCGGTTGCGGACTACAGCACGTTTGCTAACTTTCAGACTGATAGAAATGCCTGTGCGAGTGGGCGGCAAGGATTTCTCGGCTGTCGGTTTGCTGATTTCGAGGCTTTTGGGTTTGCGCAGAGCTCTTAAGCTGAAATGAGCGGAGTTGCGACGCATTCCCTTGCGGTAGACGGCGCTGAAGTCTTTTCGGTGTTTGAGTCGGTTTGTAGGAGGCAACATGGCGGCTGCGATCGTTGAGGTCTCTCAACCTGCATGCAGTGCTAGACTGCGAGGCGGTGGCGACCTTTGCTGCGACGGGCCTTGATTACCAATCGACCAGTTGCGGTGCGCATTCTGGCGCGAAAACCGGATGTTCTTTTTCTTTTGCGGCTGGTTCCGTGCAGGGTTTGCTGTGTCATTTTGATTTCTCCGAGCTTATTACTTTACTTTTGATTAATATTCACAATCTTCTAGTTTACCATACAGTGGTTTTCTTGGCAATATTTTTTTTAATTCGTGATATAATGAGGCTTTAATATTTCATAATCTCCAGAAACCCGGTTTCTTGCCAAATATCTCGTCACCCAACCAAAATTATCGAAGAAACCCGGTTTCTTGGCCTGTGCATAATCTCCAAAAACCGGGTTTATTGCCAAATATCTCGTCACCAACCAAAATTATCGAAGAAACCCGGTTTCTTGGCCTGTGCATAATCTCCAGAAACCGGGTTTCTTGCCAAATACTCTAGAAACCGGGTTTCTTCCGAAATATCTCGTCACCCAACCAAAATTATCAAAGAAACCCGGTTTCCTGGCCTTTGCATAATTAAGGAGAAACCTGGTTTCTTGGCCTTTGCATAATCTCCAGAAACCGGGTTTATTGCCAAATCTCTCGTCACCCAACCTAAATTATCGCAGAAACCCGGTTTCTTAGCCTGTGCATACTGTGCATAATTTCCAGAAACCGGGTTTCTTCCGAGATCTCTCGTCACCCAACCTAAATTATCGCAGAAACCCGGTTTCTGACGCTTTGCATAATTAAGGAGAAACCGGGTTTCTTGGGCTGTGCAATGACTACTGACTTTATTTCAATTCAACGTTGACGCTGGCAGACATCCCCGGTGCAATCCGCGATTCATAGCCTTTAATGCTTTCGGCATCAAACACAACTTTCACCGGAATCCGTTGCACTACTTTAGTGAAGTTTCCCGTCGCATTGTCGGGAGGCAGTAATGAGAATTGAGCGCCAGAAGCAGGGGAGAAACTATCGAGATGGCCCTCAAATTTGCGGCTACCAAAAGCATCTAATTTAATTTCTACTTTTTGGCCTGGTTTCATATTTGCCAGTTGCGTTTCTTTGAAGTTAGCAATTACCCACAAATCGTTGCTGACGATCGCCATTAAAGGCGTTCCCGACTGCACCCGCTGCCCCACTTCAACGGATTTGCGGCCGATTTGTCCGGCGGCTGGTGCGGTGATATTCGTGTAGGAAAGTTGCAGTTGAGCGTCTTTAACGGAGGCTTCCGATTGGACGATCGCAGCCTTAGCAGCATCATACTGCGATCGACTGACTTTAGTTTGCTCACCCGTAGCTTCAGCCTGTTGCAATCCGCCCTTCGACGTAGCAAGTTTAGCCGCTGCGGTGGTGATACCTTCCTGCGCTACAGCGACTTTAGCTTGCGCGGTGGCGATGCCAACTTGGGCCCGCGCTACTTGAGCTTCAGCTTGTTTGACGCCTTCTTGAGCTTGGGCGACTGCTGCTTGGGCTGCGGTTACGCCTTCTTTGGCTTGGGCTAAGCGCGCTCTAGCTTGAGCAATTCCTTGTTGGGCTGCGGTGGTTTGGGCTTGGGCTACTTCATAGGCTGCTTTGGATGCGTCTAATTGCTGGCGGGCGATCGCACCTTGAGACTGCAAGCTTTCGTAGCGTCTATAATCAGCTTGCGTTTTAACGAGATTAGCTTGTGCTTGCACTAACTGAGCTTGCGCCGCCGCAATTCCGGCTTCGGCTTCCGTCACTTTGGCTTGTGCTTGGGGAATTCCGGCTTCAGCTTGGGTGACTTTGGCTTGGGCGGCGGGCACGCCAGCTTCGGCTTCGGCGACTGCGGCTTCGGCGGCGGGTACGCCTTGTTGGGCTTCTCTAATTGCTGCTTGGGCGGTAGAAATCGCAGCATTCGCACCGCCGATATCTCCTTCGGCTTGGGCTGTTTTGCCTTGGCTGGTTTGAGAGGCTAGGGAAATATTAGCTTGCGCTGCTTCGGCTTGGCGGCGGGCGTTTTCTAAGGCTGCTTCGGCTTGTTGGACTTTAACTTGGTAGTCGCGGGGGTCGAGTTTGATCAGCAGTTGTCCGGCTTTTACTTGTTGGTTGTCTTGTACTAAGACTTCGCCGACAGTACCGTTGACGCGGCTGCTGATTTGGTGGATGTGTCCGGCTACTGTGGCGTTTTCGGTTTCTTGGTGGATTGAGCTGTATTGCCAGTAATGGTAGCCGAAGCTGCCTGCGACGATCGCCCCGAGGCCCAGCGCTGCGAAAATCAGCGGTTTCTTGGACTTTTTCTTTGGTGTTTCAGCCACCGGCAAGGGTGCTTGCAGTTCTGTTTCGACGTTTGTTTCGACATCGGCGGGGGCGCTGACTTCTGTCTCTGGGGCGGGGATTATTGGTAGGCTTTTTGCAATGGTGTCGTCGATCGGCTTTTCTATTTCTAATAGCCCCAATGCTTTGCGATTACCGTTACCGTTGAATTCTGCTGGGTTAGTTTGGTTGGTGGGTTTCATGGTAGTTGACTCCTAAGATTTTAATAATATGCCGTTTAGTTAGAGTGCGTAGTATTTATTTATTAAGACTACTTTTTTTTAAAGTGCGTACGTAGTATCTTTGGGCTATTTGTAATGTAGTAGAGGTAGATGCTGCTGCGCTTCTTCCGTGAGACTGATTTGTCGGTTTAGGAAAGATTGACGATCGCCCGATCGATCAATTCTGAGAAGCGTTCTCGATCGGCGTGAGAAATTCCAGTCATTGACTTTTCTCTGATATCTGCTACTAGCGGCGGCAGCACGTCTTGCAGTTCCCTACCTGCGTCTGTCAGCCATATACGCCAAATACGTCGATCGCGCGTATCTCTCTCTCGGCGCACTAGGCCTCTTTCTTCCATGCGATCGAGTACGCCTGTCAGTGTACCGCCTACCTGTTGCAGTTTATCGCCAATGCTGGAAGTTGCTAAACCGTCTTCTTGCCACAAGCAGCACAGCACCAGCCAGTGAAAAGGTGTGAGTCCAAAGGGTTCCAGTCCTTCTTGCAGCTTGCGAGTGCCTAGCTGTGCCAGCAGTTTGATGCGGTAGCCGAGGCTGTGGGGGGCGAGAACGTCGTGCCACTGAGCTAGATTTGTGCGATCGACAGTGGATATAGTAACCATCGGCTTATTACTTCGTATTCGTATTATCAGTGTAAGATGTTTTTTGGGAGATGTCAAGGGGTATGACCAGGGTTTGGGCGTTACGGGATCTCCGGCCCGTTCCACAATACCTAAATTTTGTAGTGGCACAGGCATCTTGCCTGTGCTCAAACATTCCACAATACCTAAATTTTGTAGTGGCACAGGCATCTTGCCTGTGCTCAAACATTCCACAAGACTTGAATTTTGTAGTGGCACAGGCATCTTGCCTGTGTTCAAACATTCCACAATACCTAAATTTTGCAGTGGCACAGGCATCTTGCCTGTGCTCAAACAGGTTATTTAGGGATGTGTAGCTGGCAATACTACGATCGATCGCACTCTCAACCACCCAAATGCCGGATGTCCTTCTGGGGAAGTGTGTTTACATTTCTTAATTGTTCTTAAACTAGAAAGGGTAAATCTACTCTCCGATCAGAATTTATGTTGCTTCCAGCCGATCGACGTACCAAGTTAGACGACACCGACGATACACTGTTCTATTCCTCACCTCGGTTTGTGACTCATGTAGATGACGGGTTTATTCAGCAACTAACCGATTTGTATCGGGAACGGCTGAAGCCGAATACTCGGATTTTTGATATGATGAGCAGTTGGGTTTCTCACTTCCCCGACGAGATGCAATTTGCCCATGTCGAAGGACACGGGATGAATCAAGAGGAGTTGGCAAAGAATCGCAGACTGAATCATTATTTTGTACAGAATTTGAACGCCAATCCTAAATTGCCGCTGCCGGATGCAGAGTTTGACGCTGTTGTCAACTGTGTTTCGGTACAGTATTTGCAACACCCGGATGCGATTTTTGCCGAAATTTACCGCATTTTAAAGCCCGGGGGCGTAGCAATTATGAGCTTTTCCAACCGGATGTTTTATCAAAAAGCCATTGCGGCTTGGCGGGAAGGTTCGGAGGGCGATCGGGTACAATTGGTCAAGGGTTACTTTGATTCTGTTAAAGGAGCGAATATACCCGGATTTAGCCAGCCCGAAGTAATTGTTCGCAAGCCTAACTTGCCGAGTTTTATGCAAATGCTGCGAATAGGAAGTGGCGATCCGTTTTATGCGGTAGTTGCTTATCGCCAAAGTTAGGATTTTTGAGCAGTCAGAACTTTAGGGCTTGAGGTGGAAATTGAAAGTCCTAAAGTCCTGACTGCAAACTTGCCCGGAGTTGAGTAATTATACAAAATGTTACTCTCCCAGCCATTCTGCGTAACCGCAAGCAAGCAAATGATCCTTCAACTTAGCAATAGCTTCAGCATCCGGTGTATCCGTTGAACCGACCCCATATACATCATTCAGAACAAGATCATAATCTTTACCTGTACAGTGTGCCATGACTTCTGCTAAATTGCGATCGGACATTTCACCGTAAAGCAGTGCCAAAAGCGGAAAATAATCCTCCTGTTTAACTCCGTCAGGAAAAGCACGCTGAATCAGCTTGTAGGTACTCGACAAATAATGTTCAATAGCAACTTTCATTGTTAGTTTCCCCTTAAACGACACGGAGGATGGACGTACACGCTGAAATCAACACCTTGACCGCTGATTGCCCTAACAGCTTTAGCATCTGCTGTCATGGTTGTGATGCCCAACTGGTCGCCTGTTCCCAAAATTATTATATCATTTGCGCCTAAGTTTCTAGTTGTCTGCAAATTTAACGATCTAGCAGAAGGATTGTCGCGAATGACAGTCACTCTCTGGAAGAATAGACTTGCTCGAGCTTGCTCGAAGCTACCTGCTATACTTTGAACAATATTAGTCAACTCATTAAAAGCCGTCTGAGTCATCACCA
>JAJAYT010000206.1 GCA_026786085.1 Microcoleus sp. CAN_BIN18
CAATCTAAATGCAGAACAGCTTAAGTGCTATTCACTTACCTGCATCACAGGGGATTTAAGCCACCACCTTAAGGTGGATTGTTTTTAGGCAGGGGATATAAGCCCCAGCCTAAAAACTTCGCTGTCAACTGTCAACTGTCAACTGTCAACTGTTACCCCCTATCCAAACTTTTTTCAGCTTTGAAACGGTTGTATACCTGCAACAAATCGGCTAATTGCTCCTAAGTATAGTTGTCAATGCTAAAGGTCACAATCATCAGTGTTCCCAGCAAATGACCGGCGCTCATTGATGCAAGAAATGCTGGTACGCTAACATTGTTAAACAGAGATGGGAATGGCAAAGGCATTTTCGGGCCAACGTGGGGATGCCAAATTACGCGGCTCAGAACTAGCAATGCTAAGATATTGCAAACAAACATCACTATTGGTTTTTGCCAATTTCCTGATGCTGTATCAGCCAGAGCCGATTCTACTACTGCCAGTAAATTTGAGTTGATCATCGTTGATACTCCTATTTTTCATAAACTATCAGAGATGCTTGATGAGATTTCTTGCCAAAAATATAGTAGGGGCGAGCTTTTTTGCGAATAAATATCTGTTTTGCTCTCAATATTCACCGCGCCTGCGCCCCCACCCGAAATCAACGAATTACAGCAAAAAATCTTTTAATGCCATTCAAAAGTAACTAAAGGTACAAAGTTACAGAACCATAGTCTCTGCCATTTGTCACTTTTAGCCTGTCTGACAGTTGCGGCATTTCCTCATGCTGCCAGACGGGAAAGACTGCTCGTTATTATTTAACGATATAGGTAGGCAGAAAGTGCAGTATGTCGCGGAGAACGCTAAATCCAGACGCGTCCCACAGCAAATAAGCTAAGAAACCGATCATCGCTAAGCGACCGTTCCAAAGTTCTGCTTGTGGGTTAAAACCAAACAAAAAGGCATTCCGATCTTTGCCGTTGTAGGCATTAGCGGTAGGAGGTAAGTTAGTAGGACGAGTTTCCATGTTTTTACATTCCTTAACAATGTTTCGCTTATCATCATAGCGACCTGATTTCTAGTTTGCTATCTGCCTGTAGGCTCAAGATATACACAAGTCTAAAGGAGGATTTTGAAACCAAGAATAATGTGTTAAGTTTTGTTGAGGGAGATTATTTGAGCGATCGCCTGTATCTCTAGATACTGAATACAACCGCAAGTTGAGATGGCTGCTGTGAAATCCTAAATCTTCCCCTAGCGACAAACAACGGTGCTGGTGACTCGACAATACTGAATCCGGGAGCTCCTAGAGAGAAGAATATTTAGTAAAGTTAAACTGTAAAGCAGAACACGATCGCCCCTTAGTTAACCTAAAATGGGAGATCAACAGATCGATCGGGAGAAACAGTTATCGAAACCATCTACGGCAATCTTCAAGGTTTAAAGTCCAGTCAGCTCAAGCAACTCGAAAAGCTTTACCATCAGCGACTACCGGGCGATCGTATCACCACGGTAGAATTCGCCCAGCGCGTCGCCGCCATCAGCACCGAAATAGACAAACCAATCTGCACCTACATCAACCGCCGAGGACAAGTAATTCGCGTAGGCGTCGGTACACCCCGCCAAACCCAGATTGCGCCCCTAGAATTGCCCCGCTATGGAGGAGGCCGCCTCAGTGGTATTCGCTGCATCGCCACCCATCTCAAGCCCGAAATCCCAAGCGAAGCAGCCCTCACAGCAATGGCAATTCAGCGCCTGGACGCCCTGGTTTGGCTGACGCTGAGCGGCGGAGGATTTCAGCGCCGTGGCGGTGGTGGGACTGGTTACATCAAAGAAACTTATCTTGCTCACCTGATACCCCAAGGAGAGCGGCCAAATTTTGAGTTTTCGGTTTTGAACGCTAAGTTAGAACAAGCTTCAACTGATGAAATGGAAGAGTCTTCAATTCAAGAGCCTTCTATTCAAAACTCACCAATCAAAACTCAAAACTTTCCCTGGAAAATATCAGAACCTCAGAGTTTGGACGACCTTAGCAACCAAGACTTTCTGGATTTGGTGGAAGGACTAGAAGCAGAGTTTGAAGCAGAGTTTGTTGCTAAGCAGGTTGATGCAGACCAGGACAAAGTGCTACTTGTGGGTGTAATGACTCAGCATATGACTCTACTGGATTTTGAGGACGGACTCGCAGAAATAACGCGGCTGGTTGAAAGTGCCGGGGGTCAGGTACTGCAAACAGTGCGCCAAAAACGATCGCGCCCCCATCCGCAGACAGTTGTCGGCGAAGGCAAAGTGCAGGAAATTTCCCTCACCGCTCAGACGATTAGCGCTAACCTCGTGGTATTCGATCGTGACTTGTCCGCCGCACAAATACGTAATTTGGAAATTCAAATTGGTATCCGTGTAGTCGATCGCACGGAGGTAATTCTCGATATTTTTGCCCAAAGAGCTCGATCGAGCGAGGGTAAATTGCAAGTCGAACTCGCTCAGTTAGAGTACACTCTCCCTCGGCTCAGAGGTCGCGGTCAGGCACTATCGAGACAGGGTGGCGGCATCGGTACCAGAGGCCCCGGGGAAACTAAACTAGAAACTGAACGGCGGACGATCGCCAAACGCATTTCTCGATTGCAACAGGAAGTCAATCAACTGCTCGCTCACCGCTTCCGGCTGCGGCAGAACCGGCACCAAATGGACGTACCCTCAGTCGCGATCGTCGGCTACACTAACGCGGGTAAATCGACTCTACTCAACCTGCTTACCAATTCCGAGGTTTACGCGGCCGACCAATTATTTGCCACCCTCGACCCCACCACCCGAAAACTGACTATTCCGGGCGCTATCACCGGAGAACCTTTGTCGATCGTCCTCACAGACACAGTGGGCTTTATTCGCGAACTACCCCCCTCCTTGATCGACGCTTTTCGGGCTACCCTCGAAGAAGTTACTGACGCCGATGCTTTGCTGCACCTGGTCGATCTCTCCCATCCCGCGTGGCAGAGCCAAATTCGATCGGTGATGAATATTTTGACAGATATGCCCGTAACTCCCGGGCCAGCGCTGGTAGTGTTTAACAAAATCGATGCCGTAGATGAAGGTACTCTCGCCCTCGCCCGAGAAGAGTTTCCTCAAGCCGTATTTATCTCGGCGGCCAAAGGTCTGGGGATGGAAACTCTCCGCGATCGACTAGCTCAGCTCATTCAATACGCTCTCTACCCTCGGTAAATACTTAAACATTACCCTTAAGTAGTTGACATTCGGGAATACACGTACATATACTGAGGACATATCTTGTCAAAATATGAGATCATAAAGAGTAGTTAGATTGTGCATTGCAATGTAGAATACAGGAACTCAAGTTTGCGATCGGTAGAATAATTAATCTCAGGAGGCGTTCATTCAGTTGACAGTTGAGTGCGAGCTCTACCTAAAAGGAGGAGGGTTGTAGTAATGAATAGTTTTCTTTTAATTTCTCCCCGATCAGGGTTCCGGCTTTAAACCAATTGTTTCTGGTCAAGGTAAAGACACTCTTTGTTAATGGCTGTAACGGCTGTTGGTTGAGAGGTTGCAAAAAAAAGATGTTGCTTCAAGCAGTACAAACCGCTAATGTGATGTCAACGTAAAAGAAAAAACGTAAAAGAAAATAAGACTACTAAAGTGTTTGGGCGATCGTCTCAAGCGCTATACTATCTTTTACAGGCGTCCGCGAGAGACAACACCCACTTATTCTAGCAACTCTGAACTCCTTGCCCGTCTTGCAACGCTAATCTGTAACACTATTTCTACTTTCCGATTTTACCACTGTTTTACTAAATAGTTATGTGTACGCCACTGGCAAAACTAGCAATTGGAATCTGGGCCACAATGGCAACAGGGTTCTACTATCTAGCTGCCGCCCCTCCGGCTTCAGCAATAGACGTGTGCGGGCCCGGAAATTTCTCAAGTGCCTGCGGGCCTGGCGGTTCCGCCACGACTCAATCACCAGAATCCCTGCGAGAGCCGGTAGCATCGCCACTGGCCACCCCAGAGCTGATAGTCCCATCGCCGCTGGCCACCCCAGAGCTGATAGTCCCATCGCCGCTGGCCATACCAGACCCGCTACCACCCGTACCGCCGGTATTTGAATCACCGATAATAGTACAGCCGACAGTACCGCCCACAGTACCGCCGCCGGTAGTCGCATCACCACCGATAGTAGAACCCACAGTGCCGCCGCCGGTAGTCGAATTAACACCACCACCAGCAGCCATAATAATTCCACCGTCGGTACTCCAACCATTGACGGCAGTCCCCAGCCCGATACCCTCGCCTCCACCAATAGTGCTGCCTTCGCCGTCGAGTTTTGTAAACATCTATAGATCAAACAACAACGCTGTGAGGACAACAGCTATCCCAGAACCCGGTACTGTGGTAGCACTCCTGCTAACAGGCGTAGGAATCATCTGTTCGGGCAAAAAACGAAACAAGCAGGTTGGTCAGCAACGGTAAGCAGGCTCAAGCTGCTGCTTGTTTTCAAAATCTCTCCGTTTTTTGTTGAAGCGCGGGTGTTTTTTTTGTTTTTAGGTCTAAATTAAATAAAATTGTATAAATAATCACTTCATAGCTTGCTGGCTGATAGAGAATGAAGAAGGAAGAAGGAAGAAGGAA
>JAJAYT010000207.1 GCA_026786085.1 Microcoleus sp. CAN_BIN18
AGATTTATTTTGATCTTCTGCCGTTGTTCTGGCGTCATATTGACTTGGGGTGATGGTAATTTATCTGCTTTCTATTCTGCCATCAACTTGTCGGCCAAGTCTTTGAGTATTTATACTGACTGCAAAACTGGGATGCTCCCAATTAGCTTTTGTTCGTAACATCGGACTTTACTCCTTTGTTTGAGATAAAGAAGGACTAAAGTCCTCACTACGAACCTAATTATGAAATTCATTATGGTTGTTTAATCGGAGAAGATTTTAGTCTGTTGAGTCGATTGAGTTTTCGGATGTTTCGGTAGAACAACTGTAAATACGCTGCCTTTGCCGACATTGCTGCTAATAGCAATCTCGCCGTTAAAAGGTTTTAAAAGTTCAATACAAGTATAAAGTCCGAGGCCTGTTCCTGTCGGTTCGCCTTCGGTTTTTTCCTCGCCTTTAGGCGGCTTTGAGGTGTAAAAAGGGTCAAAAAGTTTTGACAAATCTTCAGGCGCTATGCCGCATCCTGTATCTGCAATATCCATGTAGATATTCGAGTCATCTTGCCGAGTCACGATAGTTAATTCCCGGTTTTTCTTTTTCCACATAGCATCCATTGCATTATTAATTAGATTATAAAATACTTGAGAAATATAGGAATAAATTAAGGGAATGTTCTCGATTTGTTCGTTATAAAAATATTTTTTTCTAATTTTATTCTTGAAATAGAGATTTCCTTCCAATAGCTGAATTTCTCGCTGCACTAAATCGTTGATATTCACGGGCTGCAAATCTTGCTTTTGCTCTTTTCTGCTTTTCATCATCAGAGTATCCATAATCTGATTGATTTTTGTCACAGCTTGAAAAATATACTTGGTATAATTAAACAGAGAGTCTTCTTGAATTTTTGTGGCTTTTGTTTCAATCAAATCGACGCTAGTCTGGATCACTTGCAGCGGACTTTTGAGGTTGTGAACCATTCCCTGCGTCAAACGTCCGATGATGGCTGTTTTTTCTTGGTCGATCAATTGCTTGGTTTTTTGTTCGACAAGTCTTTCCAGGTTATGATTGAGGTGAGCAAGTTCGAGGTTTTTTTCTTCGAGTTTTTTTTGCAAGCTGCGGATTGTCAAGTGAGTTTGAATACGGCTCAACACTTCTTCGTGCTGGAAAGGCTTAGTGATGTAGTCAACGGCTCCTGTCTGAAAGCCTTTTACTTTATCAAGCGTATCGGAGAGGGCGCTCATGAAGATGATGGGAATGTCTCGCGTTGACGGGTCTGCTTTCAAACGCAGGCAAGTTTCAAAACCGTCAATGCCTGGCATCATGATGTCCAAAAGTATTAAATCGGGATGGATATATTCAATTTGCTCGATCGCACTTTCGCCGTCTAGAGCCACTAATACTTTAAACCCGTAATTCCTCAACAACTCGAAAAGTACGTCGAGATTGGTTTGGTTGTCATCGACAATTAGTATGATGCTTCTTTCGGATTTTTTATCGTTCATATTCAAGGGAAACATTCAAATTGTTGAGTTGTGAGTTGTCGGTTGTGACTTTAAATCCGATTCAAAGGATTTTCTGCGGCTCTAGAAACAGGTTGCTTCGTAGATGCTTCTATTTGCAATAACCTATTTTAGGGCAATAATGTTCAGTTAACAGTGTTTATTTTCCGGAGAGCCCCCTCGCATCCCCCTGGTTGTAGGGGGACGAAAGAGAAGAATCCTGTCCCCCCCTTTTTTAGGGGAGCTAGGGGGATCGGGTTTAATCCAAGCGTATTGCGTTATTGACAATGATGATCGGGGCGTGAGATTTAACTGATTTTAAATTTTCTGTTAGCTACCGTCAATTTTAGGACAAATGTTGCTTCAAAAAATCTCGAATTTGCTTGAGCTGAAATCCTTTAGCAAGTTGGCGCAGGTGATGAACGAAAGGCACTAATGTCGGGTCAGAATGTTCGAGTTTAGCAGTTTCCTCCAGAATAGCTTCAATATCGCCCATTGCAGCCAATCTTAACAAGGCCAAGACTGACTCTGAGGCAGGAGACACCATCGTTGAGTCAGCAGCAGCAATCTCAGATGATGCTTTGGGAGTTTGAGCTTTGCGCTTTTTGGTTTCCGATCCGTCTTCGTAAATCCATTCTAGTCCCAAATGCAGGCGCAACACTTCTAAAAGCTCGTTAGTTTGAATCGGCTTGGTGAGAAAATTATCGCAACCTGCAAGTATGCTCTCTTGCCTGGTAGTGTCGTAAACGCTAGCGGACAAAGCAAGGATAACCGCATCTTTTAATTCCGGCAACTGTCGCAGCCGCCTGGTAGCTTCCCAACCGTCCATTACGGGCATCAGCAAGTCCATTAAAATGAGATCCGGTAGAAATTCCTGTGCCTTGTGCAAGCAGTCTTCGCCGTCGGTGGCTTGGGCAATTTCAAAACCCAAACGAGAAAGCAGCCTGTGCAGCATGGAGCGATTTACTTCGTTATCGTCCACGATTAGCACTTTGCGGTGGTGGCCGCTAAAACCGACAAGCCGGCGTTTTTCTGGCGCGGAGGGGAGTTCAGAACACTGGGCGACTGCGGGCAAGTCTATATCCAACCAAAATATGCTGCCTTTGCCGGGGGTACTTTGGACGCGAATTTGGCTGCCCATCATTTTGACTAATTTTTGGCTGATGGAAAGTCCCACTCCAGTACCTTCGACGAAATTGTGACGATCGCCCACTTGATGAAAAGGCAAAAATATTTCTTCTAATTTATCCTGTCTGATGCCAATGCCAGTATCTTCGATTTGAAAGCGAATTTTAGCGATAGAAGCGCAATCGCTGATATTTTCGGCTGTTTGGGCCTGACGCGCTTCTTGTGTTAAGAGCGGTGCGACAGACACTTGCTGTGCGTCGTCTAACTTCGCTGTCAAATTGAC
>JAJAYT010000208.1 GCA_026786085.1 Microcoleus sp. CAN_BIN18
CAAATAAACAGTAGATGGGGAGGGCGGGTTTTGCCTTCAAAAACTGACTGGTATCATAGATTCTTAGCTAAACCCGCCCCTACAAAATACTATGGTTTTTTCGCAATGACCTACTTATACTGCATTTAAACTGCATATTTTACTTTGTACTTTGTAGGGTGGGCCGTAAGCACCGATTGACTTAGATGCCATCGCGCAATGCGCACCCTACAATATTTGTCGGTGCACATTGCTACCAACTACAAACCAAAGCTTATAAACTTAAAAAAGGCAGGTTTACTACTTCTCCAGCAATTTCTCCTA
This sequence comes from Microcoleus sp. CAN_BIN18, assembly GCA_026786085.1. GTDB lineage: Bacteria > Cyanobacteriota > Cyanobacteriia > Cyanobacteriales > Microcoleaceae > Microcoleus. The sequence goes on from JAJAYT010000208.1 coordinate 304, forward strand.
GCTGCACTTTCAGCCCTTCGCCGCCTGCTTTGGTGCGGATGTAAGCAAGACCAAAAAAGCCGGATTCGGTTTCTGTAAAACTGGTAAGTTTGCCTACTTTTTCCTCTCCCATTGTGACTGCTGTTCCGGGTTCAACTGCACCGCTCAACTGCACGCCCCAAAGTTGCTGTTTGACTCCTTTGTAGGTATTCAATCTGGCAATTGTTTCTTGGCCGATGTAGCAGCCTTTGTCATAGGTAATTGTGTGTAAAAGGCGGGCTTCTAGGGGGTTGTAATCGTCTGTGAGTTCAAAATCTGTTGCGGGGCGGCCTTGTTGGATTCGCAGTTGTTCCCAAACTCGATCGCCCATTGGTACGGCCCCAGCTTTGACTAACTCAGTCCACAAGCGGGCTGCATCGCTAGCTGCTGTAATTAAGGTGTATCCGGGTGTTGCTAAACCGCTACCAACAGCAACTCGGATGTCCATACCTGCAAAATTTATTAATTTGTGAGCAGCGTAAGGTTGATTTTGTAGTTCGGTAACTCCGAGTTTTTCTAGTAGTTGAGTGCTTTCCGGGCCGAAAAGACTAAAAGCAACAGTTGTATCGGTTAAATCTGTTAATTCTACGCGATCCATTGGGAAAATATAGCGATCGAGCAATTCCAGCAGTTGGCGGCGACGGTTAGGCGAAACTAACAGCAGTACGGCATCTTCTGTAGCATAAGCGGTGGCGAGGTCGATCGTCCGAGCGGTGGATGTGACGAAAACGGTGTCGCAGCCCTGTCCGGGTTTGAGTATATTAAAGTTATTGGTGCTTTGATTGTGCAAAAAGCGGAGTCGATCGCTGTCTGAGATTTGAATGCGTCCCCAGTGAGTGCGATCGTACAAAGCTACACCCTGTTTAGTTGCAGCAATGGCGGCTGCATCATTACCAAAACTAACTATGACTGTTTCTGTGGTTGTTAACTCGGTAAAAGTAGCGCCGGCGGCTGCTTGAATATCGTGCAATTCTTGAATCATAATATTTTGTTGACGGTTGACGGTTGACGGTTGACGGTTGTTATTGGTTATTGGTTATTGGTTATTTGTTATTTGTTATTTGCGGTGCCCGCTCGCGTAGTCGTTGGGTTATTCGTTATTTGCGACTAATCACAGGGCTTATGTAAGGAGTTGATTTTCAGACTATTGGTAGTAGTCAGGTGTGCAGTGCACACCTACAACTATAGTCTGTGCATCCACAACTAAACCAATAACCAATAACTAATAACCAATAACCAATAACCAATAACTAATAACCAATAACTAATTACTAATTACTCAAATTAGCGAATACTTCCTGGATTAATTGACTGGCTTTGGCATCAAGACGATTCCAATCTATATCGCCAGTATCATCTTCAATCAAATGAGTGTCAATTAAAACTTCCTGGCTTTGCATTTGAGTGTGGGCGGGCTGGTAGTTGACAAAGCAGACTTGGTAGCAAAGTTCCCAAATATCGACGGATCTTTGCTCGCCTTGATGCTTTAAAATTAGTTGATAACCGGGAATGGGAACCTGCACTTCTTGATAAGTTCCCGTCCAAACTGACTCCTCTAATTGTTTGCGGATATTGTCAAGAACTCGGATCATGGCGGGCTGCATGAGAAGTTCAGCTTGCTTCCAGGCGATCGGGCTGGTTATTTTAGGCTTCATATATCAGGATTGTCAAAAGGAAAATCAATTAATTAATTTTCCTGCATCGGGTGCCAACTTGTGAGACATCCGCCACAAAATGTTAAGTTTAGCCGATCGCACATCTTGCACCGTTGCCAATAAGTTTTTTTAAGAACAGGCAAGGTGCCTGTTCCACAAGACATTAAATTTCTGCTTGTGGAACAGGCATCTTGCCTGTTCCGAAGAAATAGCAGATAGCGAAGGACTTAAACTTCAAGTCCTTGCAAACAAGATTTAAATTGGGTATGGGCGATATAGGACTTGAACCTATGGCATCCTGCGTGTAAAGCAGGCGCTCTACCACTGAGCTAATCGCCCAATTGCGCTTACAGGGATTTATCATATCACAGTAGCCGAAAAAAATCAAGTAAAAAAATCCTAAAGTTTAAATGCCCTCTGGCCGCACGCACGATCGTATAACCTTGTGGAGTTTGCCCGCTGTGGCAGCTTTGACGTTTAGCCTGACTCGGAGCAGCAACCTGACTTTGCTCGTTTCTGGCAGCTTCTTATTCGGCGGGCTGATGTTCGGGCCTGACTTGGATATCTACTCCTGCCAGTATCAGCGCTGGGGATGGTTCAAACCGATTTGGCTCCCCTACCAAAAAAACCTGCGCCACCGCTCTTTGTGGTCTCACGGCCCTTTGATCGGTACTGCTTTGCGAATCTTGTACCTGACTACCTGGATCGCGGTTTTCGGGACGTTGGGATTGGCGATTGCTGAAAAATTTGGCCCTCCTGGGTGGACTTGGGAGGATGTGGTTGTAGGTTGTTGGCGATCGATCTCGGAACACCCGATCGAATTCTCTTCTGTTTACATCGGCTTAGAATTAGGCGCGATGAGCCACTATCTCAGCGATTGGGGCGGCTCTGCTTACAAAAGATTCAAAAAGCAAGAATTGAATGAATTACGATCGCCAAGGTCAATTAAGCCGCGCCAACGAAAACCTCGCATTCGCACATCTAGCAAATCTAAAAGGTAAATGATGATGTCTAATTCGCAGAGTCGATCGCTCACAGCAATTCAAGAGCTCATGGAAGTGGTGGCAAAATTGCGAGATCCAGACGGCGGATGTCCTTGGGATTTGGCCCAAACGCCCCAAACTCTGATTCCGCACATCATTGAGGAAGCTTACGAAACGGCTGATGCGATTCGCCAAGGAGATCGAAATGCGATCGTCGAAGAATTGGGCGACTTACTGTTACAAGTAGTTTTGCAAGCTCAAATTGCCAGCGAATCCAGTCAATTCACCCTCGCAGAAATCGCCGACGGGATTACAGAAAAACTGATTCGTCGTCATCCGCACGTCTTCGGCGATGTCGAGATTAATAGTGTCGAAGAAGTGAACGAAAACTGGGAAAAAATCAAAGCAGCCGAAAAAGGCGAAACTTCTCAAAAACCAACTTTAGCATCAAAACTGAGCCGTTATGCTAGCACTTTACCACCGATCGCCGCCGGGATAAAAATCTCTCAAAAAGCGGCGGAAGTAAATTTTGATTGGGAAAGTGTGGACGGCGTTTGGGATAAATTTCACGAAGAAATGGCAGAATTTGAACACGCTCTCAAACACGAGGACAAAGCAGCGCAGGAGTCGGAATTGGGGGATATTATGTTTGTGTTGATTCAATTAGCTCGCTGGTACGATTTAGATGCGTCGTCCGCTTTGCAGGGAACGAATCAGCGGTTTGTGCAACGGTTTGCCTTAGTTGAAGCAAAGTGCGATCGACCTTTGTCAGATTGTTCCCCAGAAGAGTTAGATGAGTTGTGGAATCAGGCTAAAGCAATGCTGGCTCAGCAAAAGGGCGCGCCGTAATTTAGTCGTAAAGCTTCGCGTCGTTGTACGGCGGATGCTCGCAGGCGATGTAAAGGGCGTTTGTCGGTTCGAGGGGTTGATTTGTTATGGGATCGATCGGCTTGAGCACAAAGCATAACAAACTGAGCGATCGCCAATCCAAGCTTTCTAATTTGCCCCGTTCATAGCGGCTAACAGTCGCATTACTAATACCCACATCTTTGGGTACAGGTTCTCCGGCTGTCCGAAACAAAGCAGCCTCATATTCTTTTGTCACCATTTCTGTTTCAATAATTGACCAACATCGAAGCTCTCTACCTGCTTTCAGAAGCTTTCCCAATCTACCGCGTCCCGTATCAGTAAATCGCACAGGACGCAGCTTTTCCTGCTCGACTACAGCCTTAAAGTCAAGAAATCCCGGCATTTTACAGACCTAATTTAACCCTTAAGCGAGCTTTACTTTTGCTCTGCGAAAGGCAGCATACAAGATTTGAGCATTACACATTCACAAACATAGTTGCAACTTGTCTGCATTCGTGTAGAATGTTATAAGATAGAAGTCAGACACAAACTCAAGCCCCAATTTCAGGAGTGACTCAGCCATGACAGCACTATTTCGCCGTATCCAGCCCTCGAAAAAGCTCCGCATCAATGTTCGCTCGATCGCCCAATTCCTGAAAATCAGTCAAAATCTGATTAAGCGAGTCGAATCTTGGGCTAACGTGGTGTTTGTGCATCGGCTCGACAAAGGCGGACAATTTATCTCCTACCGCAGGCTCCAAGAATGGCAAAATGCGATAGCCCACCAAATCCAAACTTGCACCACCCTTTCGCAACTTTCACAGCTCAAAACTTCGATTCAGTACGACAGCCGGAAATTCAAAAAACAATATCTCCCAAAAACTCTTGACTTTTTAATTGAAATGTGCATAGAAAGACAAGACATTTTAGAAATCTGGGAAAGCTCAAACTGCATTGCTTCCTAGCAGAAACTCAACAGATTTACTGGGGTTGCTTTCATAGCGGAATATCGGTTTGATTTCTCAAAATGTAGAGCTAGCGTTCGGTGTTTGGGCGGTCATTTAATACTTGCATTCAGCAACACCGCTAAAGCTGTGATTTCTCAACAAAAAGGCGGTCAGTATTAATTTACCGAAAAATTGGGTTTAAAGCCCCGTCCTTCTAGGACGGCTTTTTATTCAGATTTTAGAGGATTAAGGAGCAGCGTATCAAGAGTCTTAATATTTCTTTATACCAAGGAACCATTTAATCGCTGTATACTAAAAGTATGAAAACCTTGAAGTTTAAGCTGTATCAACACAAAAGGAATAGATTTCTCAAGCGATCAATTAATGCAGCAGGAGTAATCTATAACCATTGTATTGCGCTTCACAAGCGGTACTATCGAATGTGGGGCAAACACTTAAATTGCACTCAACTTCAAGCTCATATTGCTCTGCGGCGAAAACGCAAAGAATTTTGGCAATTAGTTGGCTCTCAAGCAGTACAAGATATTTGTCAACGGATTGAGAAGTCCTATCAATTGTTTTTCAAGCATCACAAAAAGGGAGTGAGACCGCCCAACTTCAAGAAAGTACGCAAGTACAAGTCTTTCACACTTAAACAAGCTGGCTACAAGTTTCTGGGTGGCAACAGAGTCAAAATTGGGTCGAAAGTTTATCAATATTGGAATTCCCGAGAAATTGAAGGAAAAGTCAAAACCTTAACCATTAAACGCACTCAACTAGGTGAATTGTTTATGGTTGTGGTTATTGACAATACTGTCGCACCAGAAATCAAATCCGAGACAAGTAGAATTGCTGGATTTGATTTCGGCCTCAAAGTATTTCTCACGATTTCAGATGGCTCTCAAATTGAATCACCCCAATTCCTCAAACAGTCACTTACTATTATTAAGAAAGCTAGTCGGCAGCATTCTCAGAAGCTAAAAGGTTCAGCTAATCGAGAAAGAGCTAGAAAGAATTTAGTCCGCAGATATGAAGACGTTGTAAATCGTCGTTATGACTGGTTCTGGAAACGAGCTGCTGATTTAACAGATAGGTTTGATGTACTCTGTTTCGAGACCTTAAATCTGAAAGGAATGCAACGCCTTTGGGGTCGTAAAATCTCGGATTTGGCTTTTGGGGAATTCTTAAAAATCCTAGAATGGGTTGCTCAGAAAAAGAATAAGCAGATTATCTTTATAGATAGATGGTATCCATCCAGTAAGACTTGTTCAAATTGCGGTCATGTCCTAACAGAATTGGATTTGTCGATAAGAGAATGGCGTTGTCCATCTTGTCAGTCAGTAAATGGACGAGATGAAAACGCAGCTAAAAATATTTGTGCGGTTGGGGCATCGACCGCTAAGCTAGGCGATGTTAGACAGGCTTTGCCTGCAATTGCTGTTTGATCTTAGAATCCCCGCGCGTTTACGCCAGGGAGTATGTCAATCCTCGTAAAGCTTCGCGTCGTTGTACGGCGGATGTTCGCAGGCGATGTAAAGGGCGTTTGTTGGTTCGAGGGGTTGATTTGTCACCGGATCGATCGGCTTGAGGACAAAGCACAATAGAGATAGCGATCGCCAGTCTAGATTATCCAACTTCCCGCGTTCGTAACGGTTGACTGTCGCGGCACTGATACCGACATCTTTCGGTACGGGTTGATTCATAGCCATAAACAGCGCTTCTTCATAACCCTTGGTTTTAAACTCTGTTTCGCTAACAGACCAACCTGTTGTCTGTCTTGCAGCCTTTAACATCTTGCCCAAACGCATCCGCCCCGTCTCAGTGAAGCGAACGGGACGCAATTCTTGCAGATTGTCTACCACAGCTTTGTTATAAAGTCCTGACATTTTTTCCACCTACCTATAACCCTCAAGCTATCACAGCATCAACGATTGAGGGTTGCTCGTGCAACATCTGAGCTTAAATTTAAGTTTAAATTAAATCCACTTGCACTTGTGCAATGAGACTGTTATACGATAATATGTAATTAAGTCTAAACAGAACTTGCATCTCAAGCCCTGAGTATACAGCCATGACACCACTATTTCGCCGTATCCAGCCCTCGAAAAAGCTCCGCATCACCGCCCGGTCGATCGCCCAATTCCTCAAAATCAGTCAAAATCTGATTAAGCGAGTCGAATCTTGGGCTAACGTGGTGTTTGTCCATCGGCTCGACAAAGGCGGACAATTTATCTCCTACCGCAGGCTGGAAGAATGGCAAAATGCGATCGGGCACCACATCCAAACTTGCCCCACCCTTAGAGAACTGTCGCAACTCAAAACATCAATTCAGTACGACTGTCGGAAATTCAAAAAACAATATCTTCAAAAAACCCTTGACTTTTTAATTGAAATGTGTATAGAAAGACAAAACATTCTCGAAATCTGGGAAAGCTCAAACTGCATTGCTTCTTAGCAGAAATCAGGCAGATTTCCTAACAATAGCAACCGCGCCCAACGGTGAGGACGCTGTTAATTGCTGAAACATGAGTTCTTATATTACTGATTCTTCTTTTTTCTATCCGTTACGTCCATTACATCCGTTACATCCGCTACAAAATCCGTTGCCGAACTTCCTTCAACTGTCAACAGAAGCGAAACATTTACGAGCAATGGCGAGATAAAATTACCCCAAAATCACGCGCAAATGTTCCGCCACATCCGCCACAAAAGCAATTAAGACATTGCCTGAGCGATATAATCAAAATAAGGAGCTGCTTCCTTAGCATCATCCTGATTGAGCAAAGCCAAAGAAGCTTCCTTCAAACAGCGGATAGCTTCCACCATCCCCGGAACAGGAACGCCCAAAGAATTGTACATTTCCCGAACGCCAATCAAACCGATAGTTTCGATCGGCTCCTTGTCACCCGCCAAGATACCATAGGTAATCAGACGCAAGTACCAGCCGTAGTCGCGCAGACACAAAGCCCGTTCGCGTTGGCCGTAAGCATTACCTCCGGGGGAGATAAAATCAGGGCGTTTTTTCCAGAGTTTTTTGCTAGCTTCTTCAACAATTTTTTTCTCACTGTCAGAAAGCGCAGTAGCAATACGCACCCGCTGTTCTCCCGTTTTAAAAAAATCTTTGATGCTTTGAAGTTCGCCGGTACTGGGATAGCGAAGTTCATCGTCGGCTTGTAGAATTAGTTGGCTAACTACGCTCATTGTTATTCAAAAAAAATTGAGGATATTTGAGAGTAAGATTAATTGACATTCTCATCTCTTAAAGATGAGATTCTTAGCAGCCAGTGATTTACTTTGCTTCTAACATTTATCGACATTAGAAGTAGCGAGTAAATCTCTCCAAGCGTTATGCTTAGTGCTCAAGCCAGTTTCCATGTGTTCCAGGGTACTGCGGGAAAAACTCAAAAACTGCGAGTGAGAGTTTTGATGTCTGCCGACACTTTAACTGTTTAACGAGTTTTGGTTACATCGCCCCAACAGCATATCGCACCGACTCGATCGGGGCAACTCACGGCAGGCTTGACTTGCGGGCTTGAAGTTGGGCTTTAGCAGCAGCAACACGTTCAGCAGGAATACAGCCTGTGATTGAACTTGGGTGCGATGGCTTATGCCCCGCTTCGCTACGACTAGCTCTCAGTAAACAGAGAGCGATTTTGCATTACCATATTAAATCCTACCACGACTACTTGTGACCAAATCTAAATTCCCCACCCCAAACTCGACGAAATTGGCAAATCCTTGCCAGCAAGGTCAACTGATTGAGCTTGAAATTACCGACTTGACAGACACCGGCGACGGAGTTGGTCGTTACGATGAGCTCGTTATATTTGTGTCCGATACCGTTCCGGGCGATCGCATCCTCGCCCGCCTCGTGCAAGTCAAACCAGGCTATGCTACAGGCAAGCTGGACACACTTCTTTCAGCATCAGAACACCGCATCCGAGCTAACTGTATTGTCGCCGACAAGTGCGGCGGCTGTCAGTGGCAGCACGTAGATTATGAATATCAGCTTACAGCCAAGCAAAATCAGATCGTTCAAGCTTTAGAACGGATTGGCGGATTTAGCGATTTGCAAGTCGATGAAATTTTAACGGGAAAAATCGAGGGATTTCCACAATTTTTGGGATACCGCAACAAAGCGACTTATCCCGTGGCAGTTTCTGCGACAGGTCAAGTCCAAGCAGGTTACTATCAAAAAAGCACCCACAAATTAGTCAATCTGAATCAGTGTCCGGTGCAAGATCCGCGCCTCAATCCTTTGTTAAAAGAAATCAAAGAAGACATCCATTGGAGAGATTGGCCAGTCTACGACGAAAAGAAACATACAGGAGAATTGCGTCACTTGTCCTTGCGAATCGGACGGCGCACAGGAGAAATGCTGCTAACTTTAATAGTTCGCACGGGAGACTTGCCGGGAATCGAAGAACAAGCAGCGGAGTGGCTGAAACAGTATCCTCAACTTGTAGGTGTTTGTTTGAATGTAAATTCAGCTCAAACTAATGTAATCTTTGGTGCGGAAACTCGCTGCATTGCTGGCCAGTCTTATCTGCGAGAAAGGTTTGCAGGATTGAATTTTCAGTTAAGGGCAGATACTTTCTTCCAGGTAAATACAGAGGCCGCTGAAGCGTTGTTGGAAGTGATTGTCGGGGAGTTGAATTTGCAGGGAAGCGAGATTTTGGTTGACGCTTACTGCGGAATTGGGACTTTTACTTTACCGCTAGCCAAGCAAGTCAAAATAGCGATCGGTTTAGAAGTGCAACCTGCTGCGATCGAACAAGCCCGATTAAATGCTGAATTAAATGATTTGAGAAATGTCGATTTTCAGGTAGGAACTGTAGAGAATTTGCTGCCTACTTTGGGA
>JAJAYT010000209.1 GCA_026786085.1 Microcoleus sp. CAN_BIN18
GTGCTATGGTGATCTGTGATCGCAAAGCCTTTGAGTCCGATCGCGATCGCCTGTTCCATCACTTTCTCTGATTGCGATCGCCCGTCAGAGTTAACTGTGTGTAGATGGAAGTTATAGGAACCCGGACAGCTATCGGCATCAATTTTCTGCAAGACTTGTTTGAGTGCTGAGACATTTTGGGATTCTGGTTTGAGACTAGAACCGCGAGAGGGAGAGAGATTGACATTCATCAGGATTTCTATAAAAAAACTATCTTTGTTCAATATATCCAATAAATTGATATGTTGCACTTGTCACGATAGTCGCAATAGCGATGGGCCGTATTCTCAGCAACAGGCAAGATGCCTGTTCCACAAAGAATGATTTTATTCTCAGCAACAGGCAAGATGCCTGTTCCACAAAGAATGATTTTTTTGTGGGGTGGGCATCCTGCCCGCCCTTCAAAGGCTTGTTGAGAATAATATAATATCTCAATTTATATCCTTTCCGGTTGTATCGGTATTGTTTAAACAGTCAACAGTCAACAGTCAACAGTCAACAGTCAACAGTTAAAAATCACCTGACGGTGCAACAAGAATTGATATTACTCACATTTTAAACCGGCGGCGGCGGCTGTCGGAAATTCGATCGGCACAAATGTCAGCCCAAATTGTTCTCTAGCACACGGAACAATGTGTCCCACTCGTTTAGGAGGGTTTTTCCGATTTCCAGTCTTCGAGTCAAACTCAATTATACCCGTGGCTCCCTCGGCTTTAAAGTTTGGATCGGCTAAGGTTTTCTGCATTCCTTCGCGAGTGGGTTGCGGCTGCATTTCTAGGGCTTTAATCAATGTCCGACTGGCGTCGTAGGTTAAAGCCGATCGAGTATTGACCTGGCCTCCCCACAATTTTTCAGCATTTTGAGGAAACTTTTTGTCAAAGCTTGCTAACGGATGCCAAAACACGGATATTCCGAGTTTGTCAACAGACTTCAACTGCTTTGCTAATTCTAATGTTCTCGTTTCGTATAAAGTCCAGGGCCCGACAATCCAATTGCGATTGTTGTTAAATTTAATCATTTCGAGGGCATTTTCTAAAGAATTAGTGACTTGACCATCGGGAACAACCAGTAAGGCGATTTTTCCTAATTTCTCAACTTCTTTGATTGCGGCTTCGGCGTTAAAATTATTTTTAGATAAGTCGTAATAATTACTAATTCTAAAAGTCGTGCCTCCTTTGGCTTCAAATTGCTTTTTGAATTCTTCCCACAAAGAAGCGCTGAACGGACTGTTGGGATTATAAAATACTGCTACCTTTTTTTCACCGACTGAGATCAGTTGTTCTACTAAAGATTCAGCTTCGATGCTGGTTGTGGGAGCCGTCCGAAAGAAGAATTTTCGAGGTTTGCGCGTCAGTTCTTCTGTTGTACTTCCCGGAGAAATGGCGACCAGTTTATTTTGATTGTAAATATCTACTGTTTCCACAGTCATGTCGCTGGTATAGTGTCCGATGACAGCTATAATATCGGGTTGATTGACTAGGTAATTTGCTTTTTCCTTTGCGTAGGATATGACATTTCTGTCATCAGCAATGATGACTTTGAGACCTTTTCGTTGAATAGCTTTTGGTTCGAGAAAGCCTTGACCAGGAAAATCTTTATTGCTGTCATTTGCAGCGAGAAGACCTAAATTTACTTCGGTTTGAGCTTGACCAATGCCGCGGAGTAGTTCTTCGGCTAAATTGGCGTTGATAATGCTACCGTCCTGATTTCTGCGGATGGGGACAACGATTGCGATCGTGTAATGTTCTGCCTTGATTGTCTCCAGCAGAGCATTGTTGATGTAAATTAAAGTTTCTGGGTCTCTGCGGTCTTCTCGCCAGGACTGTTTGAGCAATTTTAAAGCTTCTGAATACCTTAAGTCGGCAAACTCATTGATTCCCCTTTGTTTTGACCAATTGGTTGAGGTTAGGAGTTTTTCGCCTGAACTTATACCATCTGCGGAGGGTGTAGGTAGCGTTTGTTGCGGAGAAGTTCTGGGAATTAGCGAGAAAATTCTGGGGAGTAAAAGTACGATCGCCAATGCAGAGGCTAATCCCACAACTCCGAATAGTAACGGGCGAAAGTGCGATCGCTCTAACCTGGGTTGCGGCGGTGGCAATCCGAGCGAATCCAAGACTTGCAACACCTCAGTAGCAGATTGGTAGCGCTCCGGAAAATTGAGACGCACCATTTTGTTTAAAATATTTGTTAGACCATCGCTAACTCGCTCGGATGTTGAAAAAATCCAGAGTATTTCGCCTGTTTCGGGGTCGTGTGGTAAATTTGTAGGACGCCGCCCGGTGAGAGCTTGAATCGCGATGATTCCCACTGCATAAATATCATTGTATGGTCGCGGATTTGACCGGGGATTGTATTGTTCGGCTGGCATATAACCATTTGTGCCGATCGCCTGCGAGGTCAATATTTCACCTGTACTGTTAGAAGTGAAAGTGCTGATTTCTTTGACAGCGCCAAAATCAATCAGGACAAGTTTACGATCGTTTGTGCGTCGAATCAAGTTAGAAGGTGTAATATCGCGGTGAATAATATCTGCTTTGTGAACAAAAATTAAAATTTCTAATATTTCCCGTAAAAGAGCGATGACATCTGCTTCCGTCCACTGCTTGCCTTGAGGGAGTTCTTGACTTAGCGAAGTTCCTTGAATGTATTCTTGAACTAAGTAAAAATTGTCATTGTCCTCAAAGCTAGCGAACAATTCTGGAATGCGCGAATCTTTGCCGAGAATCTGCAAAGCGCTAGCTTCTCTTTGAAATCGGTTTCTGGCTTGTTCCAATACTCGCGGATTTGCGGATTCAGGAAAAGGAATTTCCTTAACAACGCACAGGGGATTTCCGGGTTTGTCTAGAGCGTTAGCCGTGTAGGTAATCGCAAATCCTCCCTGTCCTAATCTATTGATGATTTGGTAGCGTTCGGCTAGTATCTCTTCGGGATTGAGACACATAAATTTTAGAGGGCCTCTTGATGGTGCGATCGTTGATGCTGATTATCATACCAAATCTGAGCTCACTACGTTATTTATGTGACTAGGGTGTGTTTTCTATCCCCGGAGATCCCCCCTAGCCCTCTTTAATAAGGGGGGGGACAAGAACACTCAAAGTCCCCCTTGTTAAGGGAGATTTAGGGGATCTCCGGGTTTGAGTAAAGGCTGTTTCTAAAAATAAATTCCCAGGTTATGCCTGGGAATCATCAATATTAAATAAAAGTAGTGCTGTTTTAATATATTTAATTAGCTCAAAAGCTTTCATAATCCAGCATCCCCAGTTGGAGATTTGAGAGGGGACTGCGGGGCGGGCATTATGAGCAGTGCACCGCACCCGATCGCATTTTCCAGTCTCAAGAAAACGGTAACATTCATGTTTATGTACCCGTTAGGCTTGGCTGCTGTTGCGAGTCTGGCTAGCCAGATCCAACAGTTGCGCCCAGCGTTTTTGGACTTGTTTCGGAGTGCAATTGATGGCAGTGGCGATCGCACTATCGCTTTCTTGATTGCGCTTCATGGTTAACAGTTGTTGTTGTTCCGGGGAAAGTTGAGCGCGAAATGCTTCCCACTTGTCCGAAGTCATTCCCAGTTTTTGATCGACATCAGCACCGAGCCATTCATGTACGAGTTTCCAGTTTTGAGTGCGGGAAAATTTTTCGACGTGGTACTTGAAACGTTGTTGCAAGTAGTCGCGCTGGCGGGAAGACAAACCGAGAACGCGATCGATTTCCGAAGCAGAAAGGTCTTGCAATTTCAAAGTTAAGTAGCTCACACATTCTGGCTGATTTTGCAATTCCAGATAAGCAATCAATTCAGCGACAACTCGATCGCGCAACACAGCATCAGCCGGATCGACAGTTTCCGACACCATTTGCTCGCGCACTTGTTGCAGCGCCGGAGAGCGGCTGTACATTTCCGCTTCTTCTCCCTTGCCGGATTCTACAGCCATTTCAATGTCGATCGCAGTTTCGGGAGGTTGGCCCTTGGCAAATCCTTGAGCGCGGAGGACGATCAAGCGTTGGCGGTTGCGCCCTGGTAAGCCAATTTGGCGTTTGGCGTAGTGTTCGGTGAAAGCCATGTACTCAGCCAATTCTAGCTGTGTGCGGGGCTGGTAAGTGATATCAACTTTGTGTTCGCGGCGGAAAGCTCGTAAAGATTCAATGTAAAAGCCTTGCAAAAAGTCTTCAATCATGTTGTAGCGAGCTTGGAAGTTGAAGTTCGATCGAAAAGAAGCAACATGGCGGTAAATCATCGCCGCGAGGTGAGAGTGCAATTCAACGCGGCCTTGCTTGGAACCGAGGTGGTAGTATTGCAGGGTTTTTTGCAACCGGTGCTCCGCCAAGGTAATTTGCCAAGCTTCAACTTCCCCGGAAATTTGGATGCGATTGCTTTTTTCGCAAATCCGTTCGACTTCTTTGGCAATCCGCATCGCCACTGCTTGAGCGCTGCGGGTGGCAGTTTTCATCTCTGCTTCCAATTCTTTGAGGGCGAAGTCAGCCAAAGCCAGGATATTGATGCTGAGAGGAGTATCGATTTCGGCGGTTTGTTCGGTGGAAGCGCCTTGAAGGGAGTTGATTGCAGAAGCGTTGTTGCAGTTGATGGTGTTGGTGGCAGTTGTGACAGTCATAGCATTTATCCCGTGGTAAGTGTCAGAGAGTGAGTGATGCAGTTGTTGGCGGGTTTCGCTCGTTGTGCTGATTCAACTCTCTATACATTGAATGTACGGGAAGTACAAATAGTACAGTCACGCCAATGTTCCACTCTCTCATGCAACAGTTTTTGGCTGCTGAATCTGATTCTAATTTTGGGCTGTGAGGGATTGGTTTTACCGCCCTTAAACCCTGACTGTACAAGCATTCTGAGCTGTTATTGGGGTAGGGCGATCGCGACAAAGATGGACGGTGTTCCGGGGCCGCTGAGTGGACAATTCACGAACTGGCCCTGAGACGGGATTTTGGGGGTTAGAGATTGTGGAATCGGGAGTCGGCGGAGTGTAGTGAACCGCAATGTGTTTTCAACCTACGCTACAGCAGTTGAGAAACCCGGTTAATTTAGAAATTTGATATATCAGAAGGAAGAAGACAGAGGAGACGGTAATAATATCGCTTCGTATCCTGATTATTTTGGGGTAGGGAAACGGCACGTGCAGTCTCCTCTATCTAGTCGTTACCAAGCCCGAGCCTGGCAGAGCAGATTCTTATGCTCTGACTCATACAGCAGATTCCACGTTTGTGAAGTACACCGCGCGCGATCGATTAGACATCGGTTCCCAGGCAGAGCCCAGGAACCATTTAAGCTATTCTCTCTTTACTTTCCCCCAAACCCTCTGCCGCGATTAGGTGAAAGCGTACAGAGACAGTTTTCGAGTTGCGATCGCAAACCCTCGATATCCAAACCCTGACCGATCATCACAAGCTGGTTTTTCGGCTCACCTTTCCACTCATCATCATCGATCGAAAATCGCTTGCCACTTAAGTGGAAAATATGCCGTTTCGGACTTTCTTCAAACCACATGATTCCTTTTGCACGAAACACGTTTGTTGGTAGTTGATTATCTAAGAAATATTGAAATTTTCTTAAAGAAAACGGCTTGTCACTCTGAAATGAAAGTGAGGTAAATCCATCATTTTCTAAATGGTCAGAATGATCGTGATGAGCGTGGTCGTGATGAGCATGATCGTGATGAGCGTGGTCGTGACCGTGTTCATCGTGATGAGCGTGGTCGTGATGAGCGTGGTCTTGATCAGCGTGTTCATCATGATGAGCGTGGTCGTGATGAGCGTGGTCGTGATCAGCGTGTTCATCATGATGAGCGTGTTCATCATGATGAGCGTGGTCGTGATCAGCGTGGTCGTGACTGCTAGGAGTTTCCTCAGATTGGAAATACTTATCAGATTCAAACAATCCTACACTCAGCACAAGCGGCAGTGGAACTTGCGATTTTACTGTTCGCAGAATTCGAGCACCTTCTTTGATATCGCGAATCTTAACTTCCAACAAATCTAGCTCTGCTTCGTCAACCAAATCAGTTTTGTTGAGGACAATTATATCGCCGTAAGCAATTTGACTGTAAGCTGCTTCAGAGTTGAACAAATCTAAGCTATAGTTGGCTGCGTCTACTACTGTAACGATGGAATCGAGACGAGTCATGTCTCGCAATTCTGTGCCTAAAAAAGTTAGAGCTACTGGTAGCGGATCGGCGAGTCCGGTGGTTTCTACTACTAGATAATCGAGCTTTTCTTGACGTTCTAAAACTTTGTAAACTGCATTTACCAAATCTTCGTTAATCGTGCAGCAGATGCAGCCGTTATTCAGCTCAACCATGTTGTCATCGCTGGTGACAATCAGTTCGTTGTCGATACCGATTTCGCCAAATTCATTGACCAAAACTGCTGTTTTTAAACCTTGCTGGTTGCTCAGGATATGGTTGAGCAGGGTTGTTTTGCCACTGCCGAGAAATCCTGTAATGATTGTAACGGGTAAGCCATGTTTGGGAGCTTCCATTGCCGGTTCTGTCTCGGGCCCAGTTGTAGATTGCATAGCATTGACTATCAAATAATGTCGATCGCACTTTTCTTGTGGTTCTTATTGTATCTTACTTAGGACGAAGCCTGATCAGCTCTGCTAGCATCTAGATTGTCTGTGATGTTCGAGGGAGAAGGGGAGAAGGCGAGAGGGAGAGAAAATTTTCTGAGTTTTAATTGGGAATTGAAATATCCAATTTAGACGGATAACAGCTTAAACCCGATCGCACTTGTTATTTTTTGATAAAGATTTTGTCCAGAGTACCTGTCGTAATTGACCTGTAACCTGTTTTCTGGGTAAATGTAGTAGCGACAAATTGGGGGGCTAGACTCAAGCGAGGGGCGATCGGCAAATCCCGGCTGCTGTATAATAGTTTTTAACGATCGAGTATCGAGCCGCATCATATCGTTTCCGGTTGCATCGGAATTATTAGCCGAAATTAGGAGACTGCACGTGCCGTATTTCTACTCAAAATAATCACATTGTAGGGACACGACACGTGTAGTCTCCTCTATCATCGAAAAATTGGGTAGAAACCCCGTCCTTTTAGGACGGCTTTGTGTTACAATATAATTGGTCAATGACCCACCCGCGACTATGTGAACATAAACCCTAATTAATAAGTTTGCGACAACCGCAACGGGAAAGAAAAATAGGTAGACCGGGAAAAGAGGACAGGGCAATGGGCAGTCCAACCCTAGAATCAAACAACAAAGATTTTTGTTGGTATTCGACATATAAAACCGCAGGGCTTGCGGGGTTAGTCTGTGGAGTGAACATAAGACCAAATCTCTTTGAGAGTGGAGGCAGTTGCTAAGAAGCAGAAATTCAAATCGTGAGGTTTGAGAATCCCCGTCCGCGACGGTCGGGGTGGATGTCAAGTCCAAGAGTGCAACCAGAATTGATAAGTTGTCGCGCATTTAAATTTTATATTCACCGCAGGCGGGACACCCCACTCATTGTTTAATTGTTTTTCAATATACAATTTAAATGCCGAACAGCTTATCAAATATTTAAATCTCAACTATCAACTAAAACCGGGCGGTGGCTAACAACAGCCACGGCCCTCAAGATAGTTTTGCGCTATCTAAATCCGTGCTTACGCAGGAAGCAAGACTGAATCGATGATGTGGATGACACCATTATCAGCAGCAACGTCGGCTGTGGTAACGGTAGCATCATTGATTTTGACGCCATTGGAAGCATCAATTTTAATTTCTGAGCCTTCAACTGTCTTCGCAGATTTCAGCTTAGCCGCATCAGCAGCCATAACTTTTCCAGAAACGACATGATAAGTCAAGATTTTTTTGAGCTTAGGAATGTCCTTAAGCAATGCGTCTACAGTACCTGCGGGAAGCTTAGCAAAAGCTTCGTCTGTAGGAGCGAAAACTGTGAAGGGGCCAGGGCCTTTGAGAGTATCTACTAAACCAGCAGCTTTGACAGCAGCAACTAGAGTTGTAAAAGAGCCTGCCGAAACGGCGGTATCAACGATGTCAGCCAAGTGAGTCACCTAGGTTTTGTAATGTCTAAATCACTATAACGCTAAAAAGTTAATTTAGCTACATATTTTTTTTTTTCGTTCATTTTAGTTTTTTTATATAGTATGGAACATTTTTTTATAGCTTATTTCAGTAAATACCTATCTAAAGATAGATGAAAATTAACTAATTTTACTGTATTTTAAGGGAGAAATGTGATCCTAAATACATTGAGCGGTCGATCGCCCACGCGTGATGTTGAAAGTAAACCCAAGGGCGATGGCGCCAGGCCCCGCCAGCTACGATATTTTGATTAAATTGACAAAACATTCAACACTTCTGCTCGGCGCTAACGCGCAAAAAGCCACCTACTTATGGCAAC
>JAJAYT010000210.1 GCA_026786085.1 Microcoleus sp. CAN_BIN18
AACTTCGTCCAGACTACTCAACCGCTGGATATCGTTCTCGGCCCCAATCAAACCTTTACTTGCGCTTTGATTGGCAACACTCGCCGCTATGATTTGTTAGTTCGGAAATTCCGAGACGACAACCGCGACGGCATACAAAATCAGAACGAAGGCCCTCTGGAAGGCATTCCATTTACTTTGGATTTGAACGGAAATGGTCGCTTCGATGCAGGCACTGAGCCTCTAGTCAGAACTAATGCGCAAGGGATTGCTTTATTCCCAGACTTGTTGCCCAAAACTTACTCGGTTTTGGAAGTTTTTGGCGATCCTAGCGTTACCAACCCCTTCCCAATCCGCACCGGCCCGAATCCTACTAGCTTTGACGTGCCAGGGCCGAACGCAGTGCCTTCGCCGCCAAGACCGGCAAGAGCTGGTTCTAGCATCGATTTGTTGACGGGCGACACGGGTGTGGCTGCTGCTAGCATCGATCCTTTGACTGACGGCGGCAGTTCCGCTGTGGTACAGGCTAGCAGTGTCGATAGCTTGCTCGCTCCTGAAACAGCAGGCGTAAGTAGCTTTATTGACTTCAACAAGTTGAAAGACTCGGCGGCAGCTTCAATTGTCACGTTTTTAGAAGCTCAGAAGCTCGATGAACCTAAATTACTGTTGGGCGCTCCAACTTCGACTCCGCTGTTTTAAGCTTAATTTGAGTCTCTAGTTTGAGACTCAGCAATTAGCAGCTAGTTGGTTTAAACTGCACGTCAAAATATAATTTTGGGGTGCAGTTTTTTGCGATCGCGACTTGTGCATAAATACCGACATGATATGACCCACTCATACCAAAGAAACCGGGTTTTTGATCGAGAGTAAAGGCTGCAAGCCGATTTTTTTGTAGAAATACCCAGTTTCTGGGTCTTATTGTCGATCGTAACCAGCAGGTGCCGATCGCACAAACTGTCTTTAGTAGTAGACTGCGATCTGCAAAAAGAACGATTCCCCGCCGCCAGAAAACCTTTATTTATAGAGGTATAACTTAGAGGGATTGTTATGCCAGCTCAACAACAAACTAATCCGGCTCAACATCAAGAACAGCAACCGGGTATCGAATCCCAGATGACGCCTGCACCTGAATCCTTCGCCTCCGAATATCGCGGCAGCGACAAATTGCGCGGCAAAGTAGCCTTAATTACTGGCGGAGACAGCGGTATCGGGCGCGCTGTGGCCCTTGCATTTGCTAAGGAAGGGGCCGACGTGGCGATCGGCTATCTCAACGAAGATGGAGATGCTAACAAGACTAAAGAGGCGATCGAACAACTCGGCCGCCGCTGTCTGGCGATCGCCGGAGACATCGGCGAAGAAAGCACCTGTAAAAACCTTGTAGAACAAACAGTTAAAGAATTCGGCCACCTCGACATCCTCGTCAACAACGCCGCCGAACAACATCCCCAAGAAAGCATCGAAGACATCACCGCCGAACAATTAGAGCGCACCTTCCGCACCAACATCTTCTCAATGTTTTACCTGACAAAAGCGGCTCTCAAACACCTCAAAGAAGGAAGTGCAATTATCAACACTACCTCAGTCACCGCCTACAAAGGCAACCAACAATTGCTAGATTACTCCTCTACAAAAGGAGCGATCGTTGCCTTTACTCGCTCTTTGTCTCAAAGTTTAGCTGACAAAGGAATTCGCGTCAACGGAGTAGCTCCCGGCCCGATTTGGACGCCGCTAATTCCTGCAACTTTCCCCGCAGAAAAAGTTGCCACATTTGGTGCAGACACGCCCTTGGGACGCCCCGGTCAACCCGATGAAGTTGCTCCCTGTTACGTGTTTTTAGCTTCAAAAGATTCGTCTTACATGACTGGTCAAATTTTGCATCCCAATGGCGGATCTGTGATTAACGGATAGAAAGAAAGGACTGAAGTCCTCACTCATAACATGGTTTGTAGTAAGGACTTTAGTCCGTTGAAAGAAGGAAAGAAGGACTGAAGTCCTCACTACGAACCTAATGTTTGAAATTTCGGGTTTCAGTCTTCTTGTTGAAAGAAAGAAAGGACTGAAGTCCTCACTGCGAACCTGGTTTGTAGTGAGGACTTTAGTCCTTTTATTTTTGAAGATTGGTGAGTTTGTACAAAACAGTAATCCCGCCACGGTAGTAGCGGGATTGATAGGTTGCAGTTTAGCTATTCTCTAGTTTTGCTAGAGTTGAAATTAGCTTGCTGCTGAATTAGCTCATCTTAGCCATTTCTTGCTGGAGCGTGCTCTTGGCTGCTTTGAATTGAGTAGCCATTTGTTCCATTTGGGCTTCGCTCAGGTTGCGACGAATTTGAGGGAACATATCGTTTTCTTCTTGCTTGACGTGATCCTGAACCGCTGTTTTGAGCAGTTTGATTTGAGCTTTGAAATCTGAAGAACTGGGGTTGAGAGCCTTAATTTGGGCGAGCATTTGCTTCATTGCTGCTTGCTCGTCGTACAATTCTTGGGTGTTGCTGTAGTAGCTGCGAATTGCTGGGTAGACAATTTGTTCTTTGGCTTCTGAGTGGACGCTTAAATCTTTGTACAACTGACCAAAGAATTCTTGCAGCTTTTGGGGGTCTTCCGGTTTTTCGATTTCCATAAATAGGGTATCGACTTTGCGGTGATCCATCGAGATGATTTCGGTGATGTTCATCTCATCTTTGGTGCGGGTGACAGCACCGCCGATGATGCCGCTCATCGCAGCCATCGCGTCTTGGACGCGGGCCCAAACGCCTTGGTCGGGGTCTTTTCCGGTCAGTTCGCGCACGCCCAAAATTTCGAGAACTCCTTTGAGTTGTTCTTGGTGAGCACGGTTTTCAAAGTTAACTGTGTTGAGCGGTACAATGGCGGCTTCGATGTCAGCGCCGACTACTTGAGCGGCTTTGTGAATTAACAAGCCGGCCATTGTTTGTTTGTGTTTGAGCAGTTCGTGCTGACCGACTTTTTCAAACAGGGTGAGTTCAGAACCTTCCATCAGTTTCTGAATTTCTTCGATCATTTTTGTGGTGGTTTCTTTCGGTTCAACTTGAATGCCGTATTGGACGATCGTGGTTTCCAATACGCCCAAGTTTTTGCGATCGTCCTCCAGCATATCGCGGAAGCGATCGCACAGTTCGGAGTCGTTACAGGAATTGATGAACAATTGCTCGTTGGCGATCAGCAGGTTTTGCAGCGCTTTCATGTCTGCCAATTTCATCGCGATCGCTTGGCGCTTGGTATCTTCAAGGGTAGCTACCATCTGTCGTTTCTCCTCTGGATGTCTTTAGTGTTATTACATCTTTTAATTTATTGAAATATTCTGATAACTCCCTCTTTCTCCCGACTGATTCATTGATCACCCGCGCAAGCTATTGACTTTTGAGTGAAAAAATGGTAATAGTTTGAGGATGTGGGAAAAATAGCAAAAAGCAAAAAATAACTGACTCAGGATTAATCGCAGGTGACTGGGCCCAAAAACGGATACAAGCCCCCGCTTTCTGGCGTGGCGCTCGGCTCAAAATTTTAGACTGCTGTTAGGGTTCGGGTGATTCACGGCGCTGCAAGTTGATCAAAAATCAAAAATCAAAAATCAAAAATCGACTGACTGATGATTTCTGTATCAATTAATCCCGATCGCAGAACAGTAAAGCGTTACCATAGTTGCAGCCGAAGTTAACTAAAGTTTAAGAAGAACTAGCTTGTCTCAACTGCTCACTGCTTTAGAGTTCCCAGCCAATGTCTGGAAGCTGAATAATGGGTTAACCGTCATTCACCAGCGGATGCCGGCCACACCGGTGGTTGCGCTAGACGTGTGGGTGAGGGCTGGCGCTACGAAAGAACCCGATTCTTGGTCGGGAATGGCTCATTTTTTAGAACACATGATATTTAAAGGGACGGATGCGATCGCCCCTGGAGAATTTGACCAAGTAATCGAAAATCGCGGCGG
>JAJAYT010000211.1 GCA_026786085.1 Microcoleus sp. CAN_BIN18
AAACCGCCGTCTTCTTGATCTACTTTGTTAGACTTTCTTTCTGGCGGTTTAAACCGCCGTCTTCCTTATCTACTCGATAGTGCCGACAAATCAAGGGATTCTGTTGTGTGGAAAAAAGCTAACAGCCGATCGACTATTTGAGCAACACCACCCTTAACATTCGACTCAACATTCAAAGCCATCACCGGATCGTGCAGTGACAAGCGTAGCAGAAACCAGCCCGATTCGCTAGCTGACGTGCAGGAAACTCGCAAACCTTCGTAGTTATTGGGGACAATTTTCCAGTCGGTTTGCTTTGCTGCAAATTCTTGGAGTCGCTCAATTACCTGATTTCCGTGGGCCTTGAAATCATCCACATTAATCTTAATCCGAAACTCTGCACTTTCTTCAGGTTCTTGTAAATTCGCAATTAAATCTGGCAATGACTTATTTTCCAGCTTAGATTTAGCCAATTCAATCAATAACTTGCTAACCAAGTAAGCGCCATCATCCAGAAAGTAATTTTCCTTCAAAGCTCCATGTCCAGAAGTTTCAATCGCCAGCCATGATTCCTGTCCGCTTTGGTTGAGGCGAATCGACTCATCAATCACATTTTTGTAACCGCGTTTGAAGCGATGGTGAATTCCCTTTAAATCCTGTTCGATGAATTGCGTTAAACCATCGGATGTGATAGAATCGGTGACGATGGTTGATGCTGGGTGCTCTTGTAGGACGATCGCCGAAATCAACGCGATCAACCGATTGCGATTGAGTTCCTTCCCAACTCCATCGACAGCCGCACTGCGATCGACATCCGTATCAAAAATAATCCCAAAATCAGCTTTATTGGCAATTACCGCTTGACAAATTGACCGCATTGCCTGTTTATCTTCGGGATTTGGCACGTGATTTGGAAAAGTGCCATCGGGTTCAAGAAACTGACTTCCTGTAGTGTCTGCGCCCAAAGGTTTTAGAACTTTATCCACATAGAATCCACCAGCACCGTTACCCGCATCCACAACAATTTTCAATCCAGTCAGCGGCTGCTCAAAGTTATCTGGATGATTGACTGATTCCCGAATTTTAGTCACAAATTGGTTGGCATAAACTGAGATAAAATCATGCTTTACAATGCTACCTGGAACCGCTGCTTTTTCAAAGTGATTGGTTTCGGCAAATGCTAAGATATCTGTAATATCTTTTTTTTGTAAACCACCATTGGCGGTGAAAAACTTTAAGCCATTGCGATTAAAAGGTAAATGGCTAGCAGTCAGCATAATTGCGCCATCGCACTCAAAACCGGGGGTAATTGTGCTCATAAACATGGCGGGAGTTGAGGCCATTTCAAAGTCGTAGACTGTGGAACCAACTGAGGCGATACCGTCCATAACTGCTTGCATTAAGGTTGGCCCGGAGAGGCGGCTGTCACGCCCGATCGCAATTATTAACTTTTCCACAGGTTTGTGGACTTTTTGCACCACCCAATTGACAAAGGATTTACCTATGATTGTGGCAATTTCGGGCGTTAGGTTGACTTGTTCACCGGGAACCCCTTCGAGGGCGATACCGCGAATGTCTGAGCCGTTTTGCAGTTTTGTCCAGTTATAGTTTTGCATAATTATTGATGGTAAGTATAGCAGTTGACAGTTGACAGTTGACAGTTGACAGTTGACAGTTGATAGTATTTAGAGGCTGTGTGTAAGTCCTACAAGACTAAGGGAAGGACTTATTCCATAAAAAGCCTTGTCAAACTATATCACTTTCTTTACTGTCTAGGATGGCGGCAAGATGTTTGCGGATTGTGGGTGAGCGAAATCCCAAAATGGTATCTTTGTTACAGACATCACGCTGAATTAGTCCTAGATTGACAGTCTCACTATTTAAACTGTAAACAATTAACCGAACATGATACCGCTCAATGACGGTTTTTGCTAGTCACTCAAATTTTCTAAATCAGCTAAGTCTTGCAATCTTCCTGATGCTTTCTTGTTTTTTTTCAAATTATCTAAATCGATAAATGTAACAACAACATCATCAATGAAAACTTCTAACCGGAAAGGATAGCAATCCTCAAAAATAACCCCATCAATATTCGTCAACAAGTCTATTCGATTAGGAGGGTAGCCAAGCTGAATAATTTGATCTGGTGTCAGAAAATCTTGAGTTTGTAAGCCTAAAGAACTAAAACCAAATTGCTCTAAAGCTTGAAGTAAGTTATTTGCATTATCTAGGCTGGTTTCTATCCAAATGTCAATGTCTTTTGTGTAACGAGGATGACCATGTATGGCTACCGCATAGCCACCAACAACAAGATATTGAACATGATTATCGTTGAGAAATTGTATAAACTCTTTGAAGTCTTGATTCAGCATTTTTATATTTCCATTGGTGATAGCTATGACGAATTTCTTCTATTGCTTTAAGTCTGGCTTGATAAGATTGGGTTTGCCAATAAGCAAAATCACTTTTTTGTTCTTTGAGGTTTATTTTACGCAAAAAAATTGGTCTTTCAAGTGAATCATTCATCGGTTTATGTATTTACATTCAAAAGTGAAACTTTATTGGTCTACATTCCGTAAATCCCCCTGAAAAAGGGGGATTTATAAGTTTATTATCCCATTCTTTAAGGGGATTTGGGGGAGTCTCCAGATTTAAAAATACGCCTAGTCGCGTTCAACGCTATAAATTGCTTGCAAACTGAACTCACCATGCGCGGGAACTTCGACAATATCTGTCGCCGCATTGGTCGTTTCTACGCAGATTAAGCGCTGATAATCTGCATCATCGAGGTCGGCCATGTTTGCAGAAATTGTCACCCAGGGATTCCACACAACGGCGGATTTACTGCCAGATGATTTAATCCGAATTCGACGATTGAGGGCGCTATCGTCTATGACTAATTCGTTGGTGACATCGAGATAAATTCGATCGACCTCACCGACAGCTACGACTGCACCTACTTGAGTTTTTTCGACTCCACCATCAACTTTATCAAGATATTGGCTGTTTTCTAAACCCAAAACCTGTACGCGGTTGATGTCGCCGACTAGGAAGTAGGTGTGGAAAGCTTGGGTGAGGGGAAATGCTTTGTCGCCGAGATTGCGGGTGATTAATTCTACTGTGAGAGTTGTGCCGATCGTAATTACGATCGCCAGTTCAAAGGCTTGGGGCCAAATTGCTCTAGTTTCCTCGGTATCCTTGAGGCCTAAAGTGACTTGGGTTGCGCCGTCTGGGGCGGTGGAGGTGTTGACGACATTCCAGAGGCGATTTCGCACAAAACCGTGGGCGGGGCGGCCCAAGCCTTCGGGATCTGGGCCAAACCAGGGCCAACAGATGGGTATACCGCCTTTGATGGCTTTTCCTTCGGCGTAGTAGGCTTTGTCGCTGAGGAACATCAAGTCTGCGGTTTCGGTGGCTGGTTGGAAGGAGAGCACTTGGCCGGAATACACAGATATCAAGGCTTTGGCTTGGCCGTTGTCGATGTGAATCATCGGGAAACCGCCGTTTCCGGTGGCGAAGGTGAGGTGGCCGGCAATGCTGTAGTCTGTGTTTAGTTGGTCAATACTCATGCTGGTGGCCTGGTTAATTGCTTTACAATTATCCGATATTATGGTGGCTACAGTTGTTTGTGTTGTTGAGTTTGGGTGGGAATTATGCAAAGATTAAGAAACCGGGTTTCTCAGAAAATCTAGGTTGGTGGCGAGAGATATCGGAAGAAACCCGGTTTCTGGGAATTACGCAAAGATTAAGAAACCGGGTTTCTCAGAAAATCTAGGTTGCTGGCGAGAGTATTTGGGAAGAAACCCGGTTTCTGGGAATTACGCAAAGATTAAGAAACCGGGTTTCTCAGAAAATCTAGGTTGGTGGCGAGAGATATCGGAAGAAACCCGGTTTCTGGGAATTATGC
>JAJAYT010000212.1 GCA_026786085.1 Microcoleus sp. CAN_BIN18
GATTAAGCCTGTGAATATGGCGATGGAAACATTTAACCAAGAAGCTTTTAACAGTAGCCAAATTACATTCATCGTTTACCTCTATAATAACTCTTATCTGATTTCAATAACGGGCTAGATGCCCGTTCCACAAAGAGTTAATTTTCTTGTGGAACAGGCATCTTGCCTGTTCTTAAATAGGTACTTGACAATGTTCCAACATTTCAAATACAATTAACTCGTAAATATCACTCATAGACATTTTCACTTCCACTGAAGCGAAGGAAACTATTGCTGATTCTCCCTCATATTCCTGAAATAACCATTCAAAAGTATAAGTTTTTTGTTTACTTTGTACTAACATTTTTACCTCTGTACAAACTCTTATCTGCGTTAATCTGCCTACATCTGCCTACATCTGCGGTTAAAAATCATGACTAACAGTATATCACAGACTCAAAAAAAACGCCCAACTGCACATAGTTAGGCGTTTTTAAGCTTTCAAAACCAGGTAAAATTAATCCTGGCTAGAAAACGAATTAGATTCGATTTTCGCAGTAGCTACAACAGGTTGGACGTGACTCAATGCCGACTGCAACATGGGAGTGTTAGCGACAGCATCATTAGCCAAATTAAACAAAGGATTCGACAGAATACCCGCCAAAGTTGTCGCAACCAAAGTCAGTACAACGCTGACTTGCAAAGGCCGCATTCCCTGAAGATTCCAGCGAACTTCGGGATAATTTTTGACAACCTCTGACATCTCTTGAGGCTCTTTCACTACCATCATCTTGACGACACGGATGTAGTAGTAAATCGAAATTACGCTAGTAACTAATGCCAAGATAACTAAGCCATAAAGCCCAGCTTGCCAGCCAGCCCAGAACAGATAGATTTTTCCGAAGAATCCAGCTAGCGGCGGAATTCCACCGAGAGAAAGTAAACAAATACTCAGTGCTAGAGTTAGCAATGGGTCTTTTTGATACAAACCGGAGTATTCGCTAATTTGGTCGGTTCCAGTCCGCAGCGAGAACAGGATGATGCAGGCGAATGCGCCTAGGTTCATAAACAGGTAAACCAACAGATAAAATATCATGCTGGAATAACCGGCTTCTGTTCCTGCAACTAAACCAATCATTACAAAACCGGCTTGGGCGATCGACGAATAAGCCAAAAGCCGCTTCATGCTAGTCTGGGCGAGGGCCACCACATTTCCCAACACCATGCTGAGTATGGCTAAGGCTGTGAATACGAAGTGCCACTGTTCGATAAGTGCGGGGAAAGCTGTTGTTAACAACCGGATTGCTAGGGCAAAACCTGCTGCTTTGGAACCGACAGAAAGAAAGGCAACAACGGGTGTAGGAGAACCTTCATAAACGTCTGGAGTCCATTGGTGGAAGGGAACCGCAGAGATTTTGAAGGCAATTCCGGCGATCGCAAATACCAATGCGATCACTAAACCGAGAGATTGACCGTCATTAACAGTAGGAAGATGAGACGCGATCGCACTTAACGTAGTTTCGCCACCAGACAATCCGTACAGCAGTGACAAACCGTAGAGAAACACCGCCGAAGAAGATGCACCAATTAACAAATATTTCAAAGCAGCTTCATTGGAACGCGGGTCACGTTTTGTATAACCCGTCAGCAAATAAGACGAGATACTGAGAGTTTCCAATGAAATAAAAATCATCACCAATTCATTAGCACCGGAAAGGAACATTCCCCCCAAAGTAGCGGCCAACAAAATGCAGATGAATTCCGCTAAAGCAGTACCAGTTTGCAATATATAACGGACGGATATCAAAATAGTGACAGCCGCAGTCAAAGCAATAATTCCGCGAAATACTAAACTCAAGGCATCGCTATTAAAACCGCCTAAAAACGAGATAGTATTAGTGTTGTCCGCTTGCAAACACAAGGCACCGACGGCCGCGAGCAAACCGGCAACAGCCACGTAGGGAGTCCAACCAGAGGAACTGCGACCGACAATTAAATCGCCGACGAGGACAACCAAGAGGGTGACAATGATGATTCCCTCTGGCAATATAGTTCCAGCATTTAGCTGGGCGGCAAGAGTAGCAAAATCCATATTTTCAGACAAGTTGGGTAATACAGGCTAGGGAAGCCTGTAATGGGCAGTGAACTGTTAGAAATTCTTGACTAAACTGGATTGTAGCTGATTACAGAACACGCTGTTCGATCCCCGACTTCTTTGAGAAGTCGGGGATCTGCGTATGATGTGTTTGAATGTTGGCTTATTTAACAGGATCTCCCACATCCAGAGAAATTCGATCGCCCCCATTCAGGAACTATCAGCCCGCATCCGGCAGTCTCAGCATCCAGTGCATCTTGTAGAGACGCGATGCGCCCCTCTGCGCCGAAAGCAGTAAAATCCCATCAGCTTGTCACCGGAGACCCGATCGGCAATAACTTACAAATTAAAGTAGTTTGAAAATAAGCCATCACTTTTCCCATAAGCCTTGACATCCGACATACACTCTGTGACATTACTCCGCCCTAAAAGGGCAAAGCTTCTAAACCTCACGATTTAGATTTTCTGGTTGTTTCCTTACGGTTTTTCACCCACTATCTGGATATGTGGGTAACTACATATCCCCGACGATCTGATTGCCCAGACAGTTTCCTTTCCCGACCATCCATCGGTACAAATACAAACGAGTTTATATCGTTTGGAGGCCCCGGCTCATGCCTGACTTTTACTCTCAAGATATCCGTTGTTTGCTCTCGGTATATACATTCTCACACAAAGCCGTCCTCAAGGACGGGGTTTTCAACCCAATTTTCTGATAAAAGATGCCATGTCAACCTTAGTCATCGTCGAATCTCCCACAAAAGCCCGTACCATTCGCAACTTTCTGCCCTCCAACTACCGAGTAGAGGCATCAATGGGCCATGTGCGTGACCTCCCATCCTCCGCCGAAGAAATACCAGAAGCCGTTAAAGGAGAAAAATGGGCGCAACTCGGCGTAAACGTGGAGGCAGACTTTGAACCCCTCTACGTCATCCCGAAAGATAAAAAGAAAATTGTCAAAGAACTCAAAGATGCCCTCAAAGACGCAACAGAACTGATTCTAGCCACTGACGAAGACCGCGAAGGCGAAAGCATTTCCTGGCATTTGCTGCAAATCCTCAAACCCAAAGTTCCGATCAAGCGGATGGTGTTTCACGAAATCACCCGCGAAGCTATCCGCGATGCTCTAACCCACTGCCGCGATATCGACAATCGAGTTGTACAAGCCCAGGAAACTCGCCGAATTCTCGATCGACTCGTCGGTTACACACTCTCTCCGCTATTGTGGAAAAAAATCGCTTGGGGCTTGTCCGCCGGCAGAGTCCAGTCAGTCGCCGTGCGCCTGTTGGTGTGCCGGGAACGGGAACGCCGCGCCTTCCGCCAAGGTAGCTACTGGGATTTGAAAGCGACTTTGACCCCCCCGAAACCTCCCGCGAAGGGGCAGGCGGGTGCATTTGAGGCGAAACTTGTCACAGTCGGCAATGTGAAAGTTGCCAACGGTAGCGATTTCGATGAAAACACTGGCGGGATTATCGCAGGCCGCCGCGTACTTTTGCTGAACGAAGACCAGGCGCGGGCTTTACTCGCACGCATTCAAAACAAACCCTGGACTGTCGGTAATATCGAAGAACGGCCAGTCACCCGCAAACCCTCGCCGCCGTTTACGACCTCGACTTTGCAGCAGGAAGCTAACCGCAAGCTGAGGCTGGGTGCGCGGGAAACTATGCGAATCGCCCAAAGTCTCTACGAACGCGGTTTCATCACCTATATGCGGACGGATTCGGTGCATTTGTCCGAACAGGCGATTACCGCCGCCCGCAGTTGTGTGCAAGAACTTTATGGCAGCGAATACCTCAGCCCTCAACCGCGCAAATACACGACGAAAAGCAAAGGCGCCCAGGAAGCCCACGAAGCTATCCGCCCGGCCGGTAGCACTTTTCGGACTCCGCAGCAAACCGGATTGAGTGGCGTTGACTTCCGCCTCTACGATTTAATTTGGAAGCGGACAGTCGCTTCTCAAATGGCCGATGCGCGCCAAACTCACGTCACGCTACTAACTTTGGTGGAAGATGCCGGTTTCCGTTCCAGTGGGAAACGTATCGATTTTGCAGGCTTTTTGCGCGCCTACGTGGAAGGTTCCGATGACCCAGATGCGGCTTTGGAAGACCAAGAGGTGATTTTGCCGACGCTGAAAGTGGGGGATAAACCTAATTGCAAAGACTTGGAAGCCGTTGGCCACGAAACTCAGCCTCCCGCCCGCTATACGGAGGCTTCGCTGGTCAAAATGTTGGAGAGTGAAGGCGTGGGTCGTCCGAGTACATACGCGAGTATTATCGGTACTATAGTCGATCGGGGTTATGCCAAATTAATTACCAACGCCTTAATTCCCACATTCACCGCTTTCGCCGTCACAACTTTATTGGAAACGCATTTTCCCGATTTAGTAGACACTGGTTTTACTTCCCGCATGGAACAAACCCTGGATGAAATTGCCACCGGCGAGGCTAAATGGCTGCCGTATTTGGACAAGTTTTATCGAGGGGAAACTGGACTTCAAACCCAAGTCAAAGAACAGGAAAGTCAAATCGATGCCAAAGTTGCTCGAACTGTGGTATTGGAGAATATTTCTGCTAAAGTGTGCATCGGTAAATACGGCGCTTACCTGGAAGCTGAAAGCGAAGATGGGCCGGTAAAAGCATCGATTCCGCAAGATTTGACTCCGGCGGATTTAGACCCGGAACAAGTCGAGTTTCTGTTAAAGCAAAAGACTGAAGGCCCGGAACAATTGGGACTCCACCCGGAAACTGGGGAACCGATTTTTGTGCTGATTGGTAGTTATGGGCCTTACGTTCAGTTAGGGGAAATTACTGAAACTAACAAGAAACCGAAGCGGAGTTCTTTGCCGAAGGGGACGGACAAGGATACCATGACGTTAGAGATGGCTGTGAGCTTGCTGACTCTGCCGCGCCTGTTGGGCACTCACCCGGATACGGGGGCGAAGGTGCAGGCTGCTTTGGGGATGTACGGCCCTTATGTGGTACACGACCAGGGTAAGGTTGGTAAGGATTATCGATCGATCAAGCCGCCGGATGATGTTTTGACTATAATGCTCGATCGGGCTTTAGAGTTATTATCGCAGCCAAAAGCCGTCCGTGGCAGCAAATCAGCGACACCTTTGAAGGAATTGGGCGCACATCCAGAATCGGGAGAACTCCTGAATGTTTACGATGGCCGTTATGGGCCCTACGTCAAACACGGCGATATCAATGCTTCTTTGGCTAAGGATGAATCTGTGGAGAATTTCACCTTACAAAAAGCACTGGATTTGTTAGCAGCGAAGGAAGCGTCGGGCGGCGGAAAATCTAGCAGTAAGTCGAAGAAGTCTACTAAGACTGCGGCGAAGTCGGAGACTGCAACTGAGAAGACTGCGGCGAAGAAAACCGCTGCTAAAAAGACGACAACTGCGGCGAAGAAAACGACTGTTAAGAAGGCGGCGACTGCGACTGCGACTAAGAAGAAGACAACTTGAGTTTAGTGTAGTTTTCACTCATTGAGAAACCCGCACGGTGTAGGGGCGGTGCCCCCGTGCCCGCC
>JAJAYT010000213.1 GCA_026786085.1 Microcoleus sp. CAN_BIN18
AGCGGTTTGATGTCACCGATCTGATTGTTGATGAGCCAGAGCTTCTTCAGGTTAGTCAAGGATGCTAGTGGTTTGATGTCGCTGATTTGATTTTCGTTGAGGACGAGCTCAGTCAGGTTAGTTAAGGATGCTAGCGGTTTGATATCGCTGATTTGATTTACTTCGAGGATGAGCGAAGTCAGGTTAGTCAAGGATGCTAGCGGTTTGATGTCACCGATCGGATTGTTGATGAGGCTGAGCGAAGTCAGGTTAGTCAAGGATGCTAGCGGTTTGATGTCACCGATCTCATTGTTGGCGAGGATGAGCGAAGTCAGGTTAGTCAAGGATACTAGCGGTTTGATGTCGCTGATTGGATCGTAGTACAGTTGTAGTTCCGTGAGAAGAGAAAGTTTTCGATCGGCCGCCTCGCAATCAGTAGTCCCTGCTTTCTTCAACAACACATCAACGGTATATTTGGTTTCAGGATTCAAATCAGCTTTTTGGCGGCACCAATCAGTAAATGTTCGTCTACTATCTTCTGGTTGCGTCTGTGCAACTTCGGCTCCAAGTACATTTCCACATGGTGCTACGATCGCACTCAAAGCAACTACTATTAACTTTCGTAAATTCATGTATTTCTGTCCAACTCTAAATTTCATCATCTGATATCCCTAATTTTCTAAATAGACAACGGCAGGTTTCCAAACTGTCACGAGACTGCCACAAAGTTCTAAAATAGCTCTGATATTAAAATTGTACCCAATAGCTTTATCTCCCAAAACCCAGGAAAATACCCTATGAACCGCTCAGAATCTTACACATCATCTCAAATGACCGATCGCGATCGCGCAAACCTCAGCCGCCTGATCGACTACACCTCCATCCAATCAATACCTGAAATTTGGGCGATCGTCCAACAAAAATTCGGTCAAACAATCGCCCTCCACGACCCCCACAGCCAGCCCGAAATCAAGCTGACATACACCCACCTGTACCAACAAATCCAACAGTTCGCAGCAGGCCTCCAAGCCCTCGGCATCGAACCAAATCCAGCAGAACCAGTCCCTCCCCGCGTCGCCCTCTTCGCCGACAACAGCCCCCGCTGGCTGATAGCCGACCAAGGCATCATGATGGCTGGGGCAGCCAACGCCGTGCGAGGCGCCACCGCCGACCCCGAAGAACTCCTCTACATCATCAAAGACAGCGGCAGTACCGCCTTAATCGTCGAAAACCTGGCATTACTCAAAAAACTCCAACATCGCCTCGCCGATTTACCCATTCAACTCATCGTCCTTCTCTCTGATGAAGAACCAGAAAGCAGCCAAACCCTCAACACAGTCAAATTTTCCCAAGTCATGACCACAGGGGCTAACCGCGCCCTCAAACCCAGCAACCACAAGCCTGAAGGCCTCGCCACTCTCCTCTACACCAGCGGCACCACCGGCAAACCCAAAGGCGTGATGCTGACCCACAGCAACCTGCTGCACCAAATCACCACTTTTGGCACAATTCTTCAGCCCGAAGCCGGCGAAGGCGTTCTCAGTATTCTCCCCAGTTGGCACGCTTATGAACGCACTGTCGAATACTTCATGCTGTCCCAAGGATGTACGCAGATTTACACCAGTATTCGTTACTTCAAACAAGATTTCAAAACCTACAAACCCCAGTACATGGTGAGCGTTCCACGCATCTGGGAATCGATTTACGAGGCAGTACAAAAGCAATTTCGGGAACAGCCAGCTAATAAACAAAAACTGGTTAACTTTCTCCTATCTGCTAGCCAACAATACATAGAAGCCCGTCGCATTTTCCAAGGATTAACTCTCAGTTTAAAACCTGCTTCTGCTTCGGAAAAACTGATCGCCCGCACCAAAAGCATTCTGTTGTCACCTATCCACGCCGTCGCCGAAAAACTGGTTTACCAAAAAGTCCGGGAAGCTACGGGAGGACGTTTCAAATGGGCAATTAGCGGCGGTGGTTCTTTGGCCGCGCATTTGGACAATTTCTTTGAAATATCGAATATCGGTTTGTTAGTCGGGTATGGTTTAACCGAAACATCCCCTGTTTTGACAGCCCGCCGCCCTTGGCACAATCTTAAAGGTTCGGCGGGACAGCCGATGCCCCAAACCGAAATTAAAATAGTCGATCCTGATAGTAGACAACAACTGTCGATCGGTCAACGTGGCTTAGTCTTGGCGCGCGGGCCGCAAATCATGGCAGGATATTACCTGAATCCTGAAGCTACCTCAAAGGCGATCGACCCCGAAGGCTGGTTTGATACCGGCGACTTAGGCTGGCTGACACCGGGCAGTGATTTAATTTTAACTGGGCGGGCAAAAGATACGATCGTCCTGACTAACGGCGAAAATATCGAACCTCAGCCGATCGAAGATGCCTGTCTCCGCAGTCCCTACATCGACCAAATTATGGTAGTAGGTCAAGATCGGAAATCCGTCGGCGCCTTAATTGTCCCCAATACAGAAGCCGTGGAGAAATGGGCCGAAACTCAGAATCCGCCAATACACGAAATTGACTGGAATAGCAAGACAATTCAAGATTTATTCAAAAAAGAATTGAGCCGAGAGGTGCAAAATCGCCCCGGATACCGCGCGGACGATCGCATTGGCCCGTTCCAGTTGATTTTAGAGCCATTTTCGATGGAGAATGGAATGCTGACTCAAACCCTGAAAATTAAGCGTCCGGTTGTGACGGAACACTACCGCGATATGATTGACGGGATGTTTTGAAGATATTTCTCAGGGCATCCGGAATCGGGACAAGCGACAGGGGATTGAAGAATGGGATAGGCTGACGGCTAATAACTTTTGAAGAATTAGCAACTAGCAGTTAGTCGCATCCAATTCCCAATTTTCAACTCCCAAGTAACAAGTAACAAGTAACAAGTCACAACTTTATGGAACCACAATTAGAATTGAAGCGATCGATTAACGTTAAAGTCGTCGTTACTCCCCGCTGGAAAGAAGAAGCCCAACAGCAACTTCAAGCCCAAATCAATCAAACAGATTCTCAGCTACAACAGCTAGAAATGCAAGGTCAGCGCATGATTGCTGAAATCCAAAAGCAAAACCTGCAACCACCAGGCCCGCAGGTAATGCAGCAAATAGAAAATATTCAAGGGCAAGTGAATCAAGAAAAAAGTAAACTGCTCGAACAGAAAAACCAAAGTCTGCAACAACTCCAACAAGTGCAGGTACTAGACCTCGAACAAGAAGTGAGTCAAGGTCAAATTGACGGTACATTCACTGTCGGACTCGGAGAAAACTTGATTCAAAAAATGCAAGTAGAAGTTCTCCTGCGTGACGGCATAGTCGAAGAAATTCGAGGTGATATTTAGAACCTAAAAATTGGTAATTGGTAATTGGTAATTGGTAATTGGTAATTTTGAGTCAATAGTCACACATCTTCGGACTAGAGACTGGCATAATAATAATTATTGCCGATTGCCGATCGCCAAAATACCAAAAAATACCGATCGCCAAATACCGATCGCCAATTACCAACTCAAAAGGACTTTTTACAGATGATTCGCGAAGTTTTCATGCCAGCCCTAAGTTCTACCATGACAGAGGGCAAAATTGTTTCCTGGGTCAAATCCGCCGGAGATAAAGTAGAAAAGGGCGAAACCGTAGTCGTGGTTGAATCCGACAAAGCCGACATGGATGTCGAGTCTTTCTATGAAGGCTATCTAGCAATAATTATCGTACCTGCGGGGGAAGTTGCGCCGGTGGGGGCTGCGATCGCCCTAGTAGCAGAAACAGAAGCCGAAATTGCCGAGGCTCAAAAACAAGGAACCGCCGCCCCAGCCGCAGCAGCACCAGCACCAACAGCCGTACCAGTCGCAGCCACAGCATCAGCGGGTTTGCAGCAAAACGTCAGTCGCCAAAACGGCCGCAGCGTCGTTTCTCCCCGCGCTCGCAAGTTGGCAAAAGAACTTAAAGTAGATTTGAATTCTATCAAAGGTAGCGGCCCCCACGGCAGAATTGTCGCAGAGGATGTCGAAGCCGCCGCAGGTAAAGCTCAACCCGCTCCGGTTCAGCAACTGGTGACAGTCCCCGCAGCACCCCCACAAGCAGCACCAGCAGCCGCACCCGCACCTGCTAAACCGGCACCACAGCCTGTTCCAGCAATGGCGATGACGGGTCAAACCGTGCCAATGAATGCGTTGCAAAATGCCGTTGTGCGTAATATGGCGGTAAGTTTGAGCGTGCCGTGTTTCCGCGTCGGTTATACAATTACTACTGACAATCTCGACAAACTCTACAAGCAAATTAAGCCCAAAGGTGTCACAATGACGGCTTTGCTGGCTAAAGCAGTAGCAGTAACTTTACAAAAACATCCTCTGTTGAATGCTTGTTATGTTGAGTCGGCCATTCAATATCGGGCTGATATTAATGTGGCTGTGGCTGTGGCGATGGAGGGCGGTGGTTTGATTACGCCGGTGTTGCAAAATGCCGATCGCCTGGATATTTATTCGCTCTCCCGCACTTGGAAAGATTTAGTCGATCGCGCCCGCGCCAAACAGTTAAAACCTGACGAATACAGCACGGGAACTTTTACTCTTTCCAATTTGGGAATGTTTGGAGTAGATAAGTTTGACGCGATTTTGCCCCCGAATCAAGGCTCGATTTTGGCGATCGGCTCTTCGCGGCCGCAGGTAGTGGCTAATGAGGAAGGCTTGATGGGAGTCAAGCGGCAAATGCAGGTGAATATTACTTGCGATCACCGAGTGATTTACGGTGCTGACGCTGCATCTTTCTTGCAGGATTTAGCGAAGTTGATTGAGACAAATCCTCAGTCTTTGACACTTTAGCGATCGGCTGGGGCGGGTTTATGAGATTGTAGATTATTGGCAATTATTGTTAGTGAACCCGCCCCTACAATATTGAATATTACGCATGGGCCCCAGAAACCGGGTTTTTTACGAAATACTTCGTTACACACCATAAATTCAGGAAAAAACCCGGTTTCTTTGTCGGAGGTGGCTTACATCTTATTTGATAGGTTTAATTTCGGCTATTGGCCGATCGTCTTGCAAGAGTACCAACATATTCCCATCTTGGATGAGTTTAAGAAAGCCCGACAGATCCCTCTAAATTTCATCAATATTAATGTCGATCGCAGTTGCGCCGGAAATAACTGACTCAGCATGGGAAGATAAAGGAGGGGATTCATTGGCAACTATTTCGCGCAGCAAATGCGTACATAAATCCCGATTTTTAGAATGGGTAGAATGTAACATATCGCTATATAAACTCCGGGCTAAATCCTGATTGAGAATTCCATAAAGTAGAATCATTGTCCATTCTTTCGCATTAACAATCATCCGGTCTATGGCATCAATAAACGCCTGCAACTGTTCTTTTAGTTCAAAAGACTCCAGAAAATGAATCAGACCATACATGACTTCATGTTGTTCGCATCTGTCATCGAAAACTAGATAAAGTGTCGGCAAATATTCGCGGTTGGGATGTAGAGCTAGTTCGGCTAGAGCGAAGTCAAAATTCATTGCTTCTTCATCAG
Source organism: Microcoleus sp. CAN_BIN18 (assembly GCA_026786085.1). Lineage (GTDB taxonomy): Bacteria > Cyanobacteriota > Cyanobacteriia > Cyanobacteriales > Microcoleaceae > Microcoleus. The sequence goes on from JAJAYT010000213.1 coordinate 5,521, forward strand.
ATAGCATGAATTTATTAGCATTTAATATTTCTATCCATTGAGTAGCATTCATCTTGTGTTTCCCACTTTATCAAAAGTACCTGACCATAGCAGTTTGTTTTGTTTGATGACTTGTTGTAAATTCTGCCTAATTTGTGGTGTATACAGCCGATCTTGGCGATAAATCGATCGCACATCCCACACGGCACTAGCTAGAGCTTGTCGGGGCGATAGACCAAAGTCTGGTCTTTGTCCATAGGATTGTGTACGCCGATGACGACCACCCCTTCCTGGATATGGCTGTTCCATCAAGATAGCAATACCCTTGTTTCTAGTGTAACCAGATATTCCTATTTGTTTCATATAGGCATCAGATGGAATATGATGGGGTGTAAGGTTGTCTCCTGTGCGACGGATTTTGTTCAAGTCGCCAAATTGTCCGACTGAGCTTTCACCTGGCAGTAATCTAGGTATGTTATTTGCCACTTTTATTTTTGATGATGCTTTTTTTGTTAGATAGTGAAAAAGGGTTCGCTATTTTCATTAAATCATGGAAGATTACTTTTGGTGAATGGGAGGCGATCGCACTTTTGGACATTAAGGGCGATTCCCTACGGGATAGCTGCGCACTCGCGTACTTAATTAGAAATAAAGTATAAAATATGGTAAAGTAGAATAGAAAGTTTACAGGGGTAAAATTATGCCTGTTGCGTCAGTCGCGATCGATATTGGAACGCTGATTACTACCAATCCGGGAATTCATAATGGTTGTCCGATCGTTGCGGGTACGGGAGTGACAGTACGACGGATTACTATTGATTATAAGATGGGTATGAGTCCAGAGGAGATTGCAGAAGAAATTCCTCATTTAACTTTATCTCAAGTTTATGCTGCGTTGGCTTTCTATCATACGAATAAAGAGATGATTGAATCAGATATAGCCGCCCAGGAAGCGGAGGCTGAACGATTAGAAGCTGAACACATGGCAGGTTAACAACAGTGACTAAAATACGTTTATATCTGGATGAGGACTCTATTAAAAATTCACTGGTTGTCGCTTTGCGGAATGCTGGGGTTGATGTGATAACTGCTTCAGATGCTAATAAGCTTAGTTGTACTGATGAAGAACAGCTAATCTGGGCAACAAAGAGCGATCGGGTTATCTATAGTTTCAACACGGCTGATTTTTGCCGCCTTCACGTACTTTATCTTGCTGAGGGGAGAAATCATACTGGAATTGTGTTGTCGAAACAGCGTTACTCGGTAGGCGAGCAGTTAAGGGGAATTTTGGGGTTAATAGATGCTATTTCGGCAGAGGATATGAGGAATCAGCAGGTATTCTTGGGAACTTATATTAGGGGTTAGTAAGGGCGATCCCAGTTGACGAAAGAAATTGGTTGAGCTAAACTAAAATTTAGTTTAAATTGCTTATAGTAGATGCACATAATCAGCTACCGACCATGCTGAGTATGATAAGGAGAAATGGAAGAATGACCCTTACTTTTAATCCAGATAAATACAAAGAGTTATTGTCTCAGTATCAGCCAAAAATAATTAGAAATGAAACGGATAATGAGAAAGCTCTGGCTATGGTGGAAGAGTTGATGCACCAGCCCGATCGCACTCCTGAAGAAAATGAGTTATATGAATTACTGATTGTATTGATTGAAAAATTTGAGCAAGAATACTATGCACCAGCAGCCACAGCAACGCCTCATTCAATATTGCTGTTTTTGATGGAACAAAGAGAGTTACAGCCTGCGGATTTGGTGGGAGTTATCGGATCTGAAAAAAGAGTGTATGAAGTCGTTAATGGCGATCGAGATATTGGTAAAGAATTGGCATTGATTCTGGGGAGTTTTTTTCATGTAGAGCCGAGTTTGTTTTGTAATTGAGGGAAATGACATTAAGGGCGATCGCCTTTATGAAGAGATAGCCGAAGCAGGCGCAATTGTGCGGAGTGGCATCAGAAATTCTTGCTTTTCTTCGGGAGTGATGTAGCCGCCATTGATAGCCATTTGCATGAGTTGTTCGACAAATTCTTTTAACTCTGTAACAACTTAAGTTTTATGCAGTTGAAAGTGTTGATTTTGGGATTTTAGGGTAAACTCGTTTGGAGATAAATATCCAAATTCTTTGAAATTACAGCTAATTCGATCGTTTGGTCTATTATATCCTGTTCTATAACTTCTGGGGTGTCTTCAAAAGTATCTCTGCCATTATTCAAAATAAGTGGTTTACTCCTAAATGGTATTTGATTTAGGATTGTACCATTAACTCATTTTAGGATAGTGATTGTTTTTCAATAGATATGGGCGATCGCCCGATGGCGCTACAGCTTGCTACAATTTAAACAAGAATGGTTTGTTCAAACTCATGCCTAATTTCATCTAAAACATGGCGATCGCTCAAATCGCGGTGCCACCAGTGGCTACAACCATCTTGACAATATTTGCTATACCTACGCGCATCAGCAATTGCTAATAAACTGATTAACAGGAAAAAGGCTTTGATAAATTCTGAGGCCGGCAGTTTCAAAAGCTTTGCCATTTGTTCCTTTAATCGCCCTTTACTCAGCAACACACAAGGGGTGTAAGTTGGGCGAAGTTTTGATTTGGCAATAGCTAGGGAAACATCTGTTTCTCTCGCTCCTGCTTGGAGTGCCATGTAGGATAGCCGCTGCAATATGTCCTGCTGAGTTTCGGTTGGGAAGCTCAAAAACCAGTTTTTTGCATCTTGTTGGCTAATTAGTTCTTGTTGAATTTGATTGATTGCAATTTCATCGGATAGATTCATTTGCGTCTCCTAAGTTTGGCTCAAATATAACGTGAGGTTCTCCTGAGATGAGGGGGCCAGTAAAAGTATCAATTCCAGTTTCTCGGCCTAAACTATTGATTTCGCCGCCACTTGTACCGCGAGGGACAGAAGTGCGAGCAGAATGCCGTTGGCGAGAGTTACCTAACATTATATAGTCCCAGTCAGAAGTTGGCGTACTTGTCCCGTTTGCTCTACTGCCAACAACTACTCCCTTCCCGCTCGAAGAGTATAGAATAAGGTAGAATGGTTGAGTAGAGAGTAATAAAGCTATGAATTTGAGCCAAAAATTGCGATTAGTTAGCCTAGATAGACAGCAGTGGCAGCGACTATATTATCAGAATCAGC
>JAJAYT010000214.1 GCA_026786085.1 Microcoleus sp. CAN_BIN18
AAATGGGCGAGATACCTTTTCACAATTTTGGGGAAGTTAGAAAATAGCATTTTAGTTGATTTTTAATATTTTATAGCTCTGTCATTATACATTTGTTTGCCAATCCTGGCAATCTTTTTCTATCATTCAACACTTCTGGTCGCAACTATTTTTAACCACAAGGGATTGCCTCTGTATTGTTCAATTAATTCTAACCAGTTTTCCTCTTCAGCTAAACCTTTTTCTCTGAGAATTTCCCCCGCGCCCGCACCTAAACCGTTGATTTGTAAAGAGCGAACGGGTTGATTTTTGCCTTCTAAGGCGGCGATTTCTCTAGGTTTTTCCGAACTGAGTAGAAGTAAACAACTATTGTGAGATAATTCTCCTATTTGTCTGAATAGCGTGCCGTAATCTTCATATCCAGGTTGGTAATTGCCAGCGAGTTGTCCGCTGCTATTGATATTTTGTACGTCATCAAGTATCAGCAGACAGCGGTATTTTTGCAAGTATTCCAGTAGGGGCAATCCCCCCGTGGTTGCCCTTTCCTCTGGGGTGGGCACGCCGTCGGCATTTGGGGCGGGCCCGCACCATCCACCGCCCCTACGGAGGAATTGAATTATGTTTGTTTGAAGTATTGACAGGGGTGGAGATGTGGCGAGACTTCGCCAGATGATGAAATCAAATTCATGTTTGATTTGTTCGACAAGTTGGGCGGCGAGTGCTGTTTTGCCAATGCCGACTATGCCTAGTATGGCGAGTAGGCGACTGTTTTCGTCTAGAATCCACTGTTTGAGGGTGGTGAGTTCGGATGTGCGATCGAATAAAACTCCAGATTTAGGCATTTCACCTAAATATTCGCGCACTTTGGGTTGGGCGTTGCCTTTATTTAGAGGCTCTTCATCGGGCGGTGAGTTGGGAACTTTTGGGAAATGTGACGTATCTCCACAGACGTTGACGTTACCAATGTGTACACAATCTTTATTATTGAAGTTCCAGAGATTTGAGAATTTTACTCGCTCCAATGTGACTCTAAAATTTGATTTATTGACTTCTTCGCCTAATACTTCTGATAGTAGCTGCCATAGTTCAGAGGCAATATCTTTAATGTGACCTTCAGTACAGTGAGATTCATCTGCTATTTTTGAGTATTTCTGGCCTTGTAAAGTTCCCCGCAGTATCACCTCTTGCAGATTATCTAAGTGTTTTCCCGTATTGACAAAAACTAGGTCGTCGGCAAGTTTTAAGACTTCTTGAACGTCCATAGGTCGGGTAGATGCTGGGGTTTTGCCTATTATATCCTACTCGATCCGACTTTTTCCGACCCGATCGAGTTTGTCCAGCTTTTTTTGGCGTGGGTAAATGGCAAATGATATAAAAGTGCCTACTTTATCCTACTTTTTCCGACTGGACAAGACTGAGATTTTAGAGTCACAATCATCTTTAAGAGGCACTATTACAGCTTTCCCATAGGAAAAAAATGACTACACAAGCATTATCCCTCCCCCAAGCAAACTTAGAAATGGTTCTCTGGCAAGTAGATGCCGATTCAATGAGTAGTAGCGATTTGTATGTCTGGTTAAATGATCTCGGCTTGCCCCACGAAGTCACCATCAGATTGCACGAGTTGGCTACCTACACGAAAAAATCTGGTAACAAAGTTTTGGCTGTAGGGAAAATTATTCTGCTCAAAATTATCGAGTTTGTCAAAGCACATCCTAATTTAGCTACGGGCATTGCTCTAGGAGTTGCTGTAGGACTATTGGTACGTTCAGTACCAGTTATCGGCCCAGTGTTAGCGCCATTGGCAGCATTGCTAGGTATAACTGTTGGTGCGATCGCTGGACATAGACTAGATCAAGGCTACCGTCAAGTAGATGGGATAGTTGGAGTAGCACAAGACATTATTGAACTCGCCAAATTGTTTTTTCAACTACTGATTGATGTTTTCAATGCAGTTTTTATCAACGTTATCACTGCTTAAATAAGAAAATTTGAAACAATCAGAAGGCTTAATATGTCAGAAAATAAAACAACTCAGGAGCAAATCCTTAAAGCGATCGAGCAATTGGAAAAAAATCCAGATGATAAACTCGGAATTTTAGCTGATATTGGGATTGGTGTGGTAGGTGCTGGTGCTGCTGGTGCTGCTGTTGCGGCTTTCGGCGGTACATCCATATTATTTGGGCTAATAGCGGTTGCACCCCCAGTAGGATTGGTTGTTGGCGCTGCTGCATTAGGTGCAGCAGCTCTCGTTGGAGCAAAGAGGATCTTCTTTGATGGCAATTTCAACGAAGGCAAAAAAGCAGAAATGCTCCAACAGTTAAAAGAACAACTAAGAGAGGTTGAAGCAAAAGAAAGAGCATCTAAGGTTAGAGACAGTGACAAGACAAAATTTATCGTTTCCTTGAAAGAACCAGTTAGGCTTAATCTAATTACCCCTCAAAGGGCTCAGGATTTAATGAGGGCTGTCGAAAGTGGTCAAATACCTATCACAGAGGCAATTAAGATGGTTCAGGCTATAGTTGAAGCAGCTAAACTCCAGTAGTCTTTTAAATCCACGACCTGAGAATGCTAAGCATAGGCTATATTGTTCTGGTATTTCTGATAATTGACTTAGCCGCTAAAAGAGCGATCGCCCTTATATGATTGAAGTGCGATCGCTCTTTGGTATAATCAAAGAATCCCGATCGCACACAACCCAATGGAATCTCTACCCAATAATTGGGATGAACTTGCTCAAATCTTAGAACCTATTCATATAAATCACCTAGCAACCCAACATTTAGAATCCTGCAATTACAAAATACTGGGCTACCGGGATAGCAATAATAAGTTTTACGAAGAAATTGCTTTGATTCATTCCAATCGAATAAATGCTGGAGTTGTTGCAGCGATATCGCGCTCGATTTAGGGATTTTGCGGAGTAAAGGGCGATCGCATTTTTATACAGATATTGCCAAACTAATCAAATCAAGAAATCAACTCACCCCTTGCTTTTGAAACAATGCAGGCAGAGGTTCGTTCCCAAAATCCAGCAATTCACCAGCCATAGGCAGCCATTCATCATTTAGTTCTTGACAAGCAATAGCTATCACCCTGTCAAAACTACCATCGCAGGGGATGATAACTTCATAAACAAAACCATCTTCTGCGGTTAAAAAAGCATCTCGGATATCAATACTTCCAGACCTAACCCGTTTAAACCGACCTATAGAAATGGGAACATAAAGCCATTTTCCCATTTCTTTTGTTTGACTTGCCCAGACTGCAAGAAATATCTGTTCTGACGCATTTCGGCAAGCAAATAGGCACGGTACATCGTAATACTCGTAAACTTCGATAATTTCCAATTTGCCTAAATGGGTAGACTCTGGAAGCAGGCTCATAACTATACCTCATCACAAATTAGAGCTTTTTACCTCCTTCATTCTTCAGTCCGCGAAGGCGGACTTCGTTTGTGTAGACGCGGTTTCAACCGCCGAGTTTTATCTTCATCACAAATGAGAGCTTTTTACCCCTTCATTCTTCAGTCCGCGAAGGCGGACTTCGTTTGTGTAGACGCGGTTTCAACCGCCGAGTCCGATCTACTTCCCCTTTCCCTTCCCCGCCAAAAACTCCCGCAAACGCAACAAACTAGCGGTTTGCCCCAAATTCAGCGGTAGCAGCGACACTCCCTCCAAGCGAGACTGCACCCAACCGTCGCCCCAATACCACTCGTGAAACCCGTCGATTCCCTGACTCAACAACAGCCGCAGACAATTTGACTCTGCAATCTCAACATGGTGCTGCACCGCTACCGGGCCAATCCAACTCGTGAAAGTCAATTCGCGATCGAGCAATTCCGGCAAACCCTTAGAAAACTGCTGAGGCCACAGCCACTGCTGCAACTGCACAGGACGCATCAAACTGTCCCGAATCGCAGTCTCCGAAGCTTCAACCTCAATCCGCAATTGGCTTTGTTGAAAATTACCTAGCATAGCAATTTGAAATTTTATATAGGAACTTTACGTAACTTCAATGTAACGTAATTGCACGAAGTTCGATCGGGCCCACGCATAGCAAAATACAGACGGCGGTTGAAACCGCGCCTACACAAACAAAACCCGCCTCCGCGGGTTAAATACAGACGGCGAATGGAATTCGCGTCTATACATACAAAACCCGAGATCAGAGGGGTTGAAGAACCGACGGTGAAAATTACGTTGTTTTTCTTCAGTCCGCGGAGGCGCACATCGTTTGTGTAGGAGCGGTTTAAACCGCCGTCTGATCGTTGTTGTGTTATTAATTAGATCGGAAATAAGCGTGCAT
>JAJAYT010000215.1 GCA_026786085.1 Microcoleus sp. CAN_BIN18
AAATGGGCGAGATACCTTTTCACAATTTTGGGGAAGTTAGAAAATAGCATTTTAGTTGATTTTTAATATTTTATAGCTCTGTCATTATACATTTGTTTGCCAATCCTGGCAATCTTTTTCTATCATTCAACACTTCTGGGTTGAGGTGGATCGACTATTTCACTATAATTCGCGCGTCAACAGCTTTTCTGTTTTAGTCCTCTCCTCTTAAAAACCCGGTTTTTTGGGTTAGTTTACGTAAGTTAGGTAAATATGAAAGTAGTTGATTCACGAGCGAGTGCTATAATTGCGATTTAATCAGTTTTCATCATCTAAACAATTCTCAATTTAACAAAAAAAATACCAGCGATGACCAGCAATCAAACAGCAGAGAATAAAGGCAACATATTAATTGTTGACGACACTCCAGAAAATTTGCAAGTTTTATCAGCAACGCTGTCGGATCGCGGCTACAAAGTCCGGGGTGTAATTAACGGCAAAATGGCAATCAGAGCCGCGCGATCGGGTTCTCCCGACCTGATTTTGCTCGACATCAAAATGCCGGAAATGGACGGCTACGAAGTTTGTACGCAGCTCAAGGCCGATCCGAAAACATCAGAAATTCCAGTGATTTTTATCAGCGCTTTAGATGAAGTATTGGACAAAGTAACTGCCTTTAAAGTTGGAGGGGTAGATTTTATCACAAAACCGTTTCATGTAGCAGAAGTTTTAGCGAGAATAGAACATCAACTGACTATCCAAAGACTGAAAAAACAATTGATCGATCGCAATACCGAACTGCAACAAGAAATCATAGAACGCAAAAAAGCCGAAGCAGCCGCCGCCGCTGCATCCCTGGCAAAAAGTCAATTCGTTGCCAATATGAGCCACGAATTGCGGACTCCGCTGAATGCCATCCTGGGTTTCAGCCAAGTCATGAGCCGCGACTCTTTCCTGGGCCACGAAAATCTTGAAAATCTCCGAATTATCAACCGCAGCGGTCAACATTTGCTGGAACTAATTAACGATGTTTTAGACTTGTCGAAAATAGAAGCAGGGATAATTGGCTTAGATGAACGCAGCTTTGACCTTTATCAACTCCTCGACACTCTCGAAGAGATGTTTCAAATCAAAGCTGAAACCAAAAATTTGCAACTGAGATTTTTCGTGCAGGCGGACGTTCCTCAATATATAAAAACAGACGAAAAAAAGCTGCGCGTCTGCTTGATAAATCTGCTGGGAAATGCCATAAAGTTTACTGGGGACGGCGGCAGCATTTGGCTGCGCGCGAGCGTGGAAGGCAAGCACCAGCCAGCAGAATCTGGAATTTATCCTAACTCTAACTCGGCAGAGGAATGTTTTATTTCGTTTGAAGTTGAAGACACGGGAGTTGGCATAGCAGCAGCAGAAATTGATACTTTATTTGATGCCTTCGTGCAAACAGAAGCTGGTAAACAAGCGGCTGACGGTACGGGATTGGGTTTGACAATTACTAAAAAATATATAGAGATCATGGGCGGAGATATTGCGGTAGATAGTGTTTTAGGTGAGGGAACCAGTTTTAAATTTAAGATCCGAGTATTTCCCGCTACTTCGTCTGAAATAACAGTGGCGACGTTGCAGCGGGCGATCGCACTAGAAGCAGATCAACCAGTTTATCGGATTTTAGCAGTTGACGACAATCAAGAAAATCGGCTGCTGCTGGTTAAAATGCTGCAACCAATTGGTTTTGAAGTCCGAGAAGCGGAAAACGGCCTCCAAGCTGTTGAACTTTGGGAAAGTTGGCAGCCTGATTTAATTTGGCTGGATACACGAATGCCAGTAATGGACGGTTTTGAAGCTGTCAGAGAAATTAGAGCTAAAGAGGGAAAAACTCAGCCGCAAACCGTAATTATTGCTCTGACTGCTAGCATTTTTGAGGAAAGAAAAGGCGAAATTATCGCCGCAGGTTGCGACGATTTTGTGCGGAAACCTTTTCAAGAACAAATCCTGTTTGATAAGATGGCTTGCTACTTGGGAGTGCGCTATATTTATGAAGAATTGCCCCAACAGGGAGCGGGGGCTTTACGGGGTTATTTTGTTACCGAAAAACCTGATTCATTTTTCGGGCCGCTACTGGCAGAGATGCCTCAAAATTGGGTGCAGGAACTCTACGATGCAGTTAATGATGTCAATGAAGAGCTGGCGATTCAAATTGTCGATCGCATTTGTGAAAGTCATCCAACTTTGGCTGATGGTTTAAAAGATTTGCTTGCCGATTACCGACTTGACAGGATAATGGATTTAACTAAATCGAGTTTAAAATAAATGAATAATAGCGCAATTAAAATATTGCTGGTTGACGATCAACCAAGCAATCTGCGGTTTTTATCCGAGCTGCTAACAGCCCAGGGGTATCAAGTTTTTCGAGCTATTTGCGGTCAACTGGCGTTGAATGCTGCGATCGCCAATTGCCCAGATTTAATTTTGCTCGACATTAGAATGCCGGAAATCTGAAGTGTTGAATGCTTATTAAGAGGATTCTAAAAATAGATACACGAATCCTATCAACTGCTGATTTTAGCAATTAAATACGATTTCCTTAAACC
>JAJAYT010000216.1 GCA_026786085.1 Microcoleus sp. CAN_BIN18
AACTATTACTCCCGAAATTCAGGCAGAATTCAATAAAAATCCCAACGCCAAATTGAGGGTGACTGAAGATAAAGGCGTGTTAGTTATGGGAGTTGCGAAAGATTCTCCCGCGTCACAAGCTGGAGTTCGCGTTGCCGACGTGATCAAGAAAATTAATGGTTCAGAAGTCAGCGATGCTGCCAGCGTACAGCAAATTGTTGAGAAAAGTACAGTAGGTAAAGATATGCAGCTTGAGCTGATCCGCGGCGGACAACCGGTTACTGTGGCCGTGAAAGCAGGTGATTTTCCAGCGGTCCAGAAGTAGCAGTAGAATTGGAACTTTGAGTTTCTAGCATTCTGGGGAACGGGCAAGATGCCCGTTCCACAAGAAAGTTGAATTCTGGTGGGGTGGGCACGCGAGCCCGCCCCGAAAGTTGAATTCTGGTGGGGTGGGCACGCGAGCCCGCCCCGATCTTTTTCTATTGTGGACTTCTCGCCCTGATTTGTGATTAAAAGGTGAAAAAATGGCTCATATCAATTTGCGCCGCCCCGAAAATATCAGCGGTAATTTTTATGTGGACAGTACCTGCATAGACTGCGATACTTGTCGGTGGATGGCACCGGAAGTATTTACTCAAGCCGGAGAACAGTCTGCGGTTTACCAGCAGCCAACTAATGAAACAGCAGAAATGCGATCGCTCGCGGCTCTTTTGTCCTGTCCCACAAGTTCGATCGGCACTATTGAAAAACCGAAAAACATCAAAGAAGTTCAGCAACATTTGCCCGCACTCGTAACAGAAAATGTCTACCACTGCGGCTACCACTCAGAGAAATCCTACGGCGCGGCAAGCTATTTAATTGTCCGCCCCGAAGGAAACATTTTAGTTGATTCTCCTCGTTTTGTACCGCCGCTAGTCAAAAACATAGAAGCAATGGGTGGCATTCGCTATCTGTATTTGACTCACCGGGATGACGTAGCAGACCATCAAAAATATCGCGACCATTTTGGGTGCAATCGCATTCTTCATGCTGAGGAAATTAACGCGGATACTCGCAGTGTAGAAATTCAATTGTCGGGCAGCGAACCGCATCAACTAGCTGATGATTTGTTGATTATACCTGTTCCTGGTCACACGAAAGGTCACACTGTTTTGCTTTACAATCATCAGTTTTTGTTTAGCGGCGATCATCTGGCTTGGTCGGAAAGTTGGCAGCATTTGATTGCTTTTCGGACAGTTTGTTGGTATTCTTGGCCAGAACAAATCAAATCTATGCAGAATTTGGCTAATTACTCATTTGAATGGGTGTTGCCGGGACACGGACGGAGGTATGATGCCGATCGAGAAACCATGCGAAATCAAATGCAACAGTGTATTGCTTGGATGGTCGATGCTTAATGCGATCAGGTTCATAACTCCGACTCAGCCAGATTCAGTTGACCTCGGTAGCCTGTGAAAATCCGACTGCCATCTTTAAGAATATGAATCTCCATCTGATCGCTCGCCCAAGTGAGTTGATCCTGAAAAGCAGGATTGAAAAGATGTACCCGCTGGTTGCTGGAAGAAACGAGAGAATCGGGTGAGTGGACTGCCAAAGACTGCACATAAGCACCATCGACTAAAATATCGAGTTGTTCCAGTAAGTCCTCAACACCCGCGGGAGCCTGTTCCGATCGCAATTTTTCTAACGTGAAGCCGGTAAACGACATGACATTTAATCCTGCTGCTTTGACTTGGCGTGCCAAATCTGCCAAGGCGGGAGCTTGCCAAAAGGGTTCTCCGCCAGAAAAGGTTACACCCTGGTTGCGAGGATGACTGAGAATCTTCTGGGCAAGGGCATCAACGCTGATTAGTTGATTAATCTCAAAAGACCAGGAAGCCGGATTAAAGCAGCCTGGGCACTCTCGCAGACATCCCTGCACCCAGATCACGGCTCGACAACCCGGCCCATTCACTTCTGACTCATCCACATATCCCATGATGTTGAGATAGCCAGGGGGAATTTCTAAAAGCTGAAAATATGGGTTTGTTTTCTGAGGTTTCATCGGTTCTTTTCCTCTTATTTTAATAATGGGTAACGCACTGGAATTCCTATGACACTTTCAATGCGATCTGCAAAAACCTGTAGCACTTCAGCATTGACTTGCTTGAGTTGCCTTGTCGGATATAAACAGGCATTGGGCGGATGATTCCCTCGTGCTGCTAACTGATGCGTCAGGGGGCGGGGCCGAGTTGGTGTGTTGAGTTGGATTTCGTCCGGCCGTAATGCTTGCATCCGCCGGATGTACTCTCCCCGATCCTGTTCGTTCCACTCGGTTAGTAGCATCGTCTGAATTGCCAGGTGTCCTGAATAGAGTTGGCGAAATTGAAGTAAACCTGCCCAAATCTCCTGGAGGTTGATGGTTGGCATGGGGCGATTGATGCGACGGAATGTGTCAGCAGAAATGGCATCAACTTTGACCGCTACCCAATCGGCGATCGCCAGTTCCTCACGCACGGCGCGATCGCCCAGCAAACTGCCGTTGGTCAATACGCCAACGGGCTTCCTGGTCATTTGCTTGGCCATGACCAGAATTTCGCCTAAATTTTGCGCCAGAGTTGGCTCACCGCTACCGCTGAGGGTGATGGTGTCCACATCGCAGACAGGGAAGGATTGCAGATCCTGTTGAATTTTCTGAGTCGGGACAAAAATCTGGCGGTTGCAACTCTGGTGTTCAATCTCGCCTAACTGGCAATACACACAGTTAAATGAGCAACTAGAATCTGGCCCGATCGGATCAATTCCTAGCGATCGCCCAAAGCGCCAGGATTGCACTGGGCCGTAAACAGAAGTGGAGGGTGTAATGACAGTAAACATCTCTTCAGATTGAACTCCTATATTTATCAAAAATTTGGGTTTAAAACCCTGTCCTTCTAGGACGGCTTTAATTTCTTAAATCTATTCCAAAAAATCCGGTAATTGCTGGTTTTGTAGTAGATTAGAAAAGTCAAGGTTAAACTCCTTCGCCCGAAGTGAAACAGAGACTCAGACACACTTTTAGGCGTAAACCGGGGGACAAAGAGCGGCGAAAACTCTATAAACAGTCAGGGACTAAACAAAACAGCCCCAACTCCAGTAAACAAAATAATTTTCTTTTTGTTAAGTAGGGTAGGGCATACCCGAACTCTAGATCAATATTCTAGTGCGCTTTTGGAGACAGACCCGCTGGGGTGGCTGCGAATCAGGCTCGTTAATTGGTAGGTTTCTACGGTTAAAAGGTCGGAGTATTGCCGAAAGGACGCAACACTTAAAGGTTAGTCGCTGAATTAAGAATCCCCTCGCCTTTAGGCAAGGGAGTGTCAAGATTAAGACTTACGCAAAAAACCCGGTTTCTCTGAAAAATCGTCGCTATTCCTTTGAGATATTGACGCAGAAACCGGGTTTTTGACTCCGCGTGCGTCCAGGACTTTTCTGATTCTAAGGTGTAATATTTTGAGTCGGTGGCATCACCACTTTTTGGGCAATACCCAATCTCTTTAACAGCCAAATTGCCCACCAGGTCGGATCGTATTCCCACCAGCGCCAGCCTGCTTTGGCAACGTTAGGATGGGCGTGGTGGTTATTGTGCCAACCTTCGCCATAGGTGAGAATGGCCGCCCACCAAAGATTGCGGGAGTTGTCCTTTGTGTCAAAAGTCCGGTATCCCCAAAGGTGAGTGACCGAGTTAATAAACCAGGTGCTATGCCAGAGCAAAACAGCTCGGACAAACATTCCCCAGATCACAAATGACCATCCCCCCAGTGCATACAGCAGTAAGCCCAGCGGGATTTGCAGCAGCAAAAAGTTGCGATTTAGCCAGCAATAAAATCGATCGCGTGTCAGATCGGGGGCAAACCGCTGGTACTGTTCATAGTCGAAAAATTCTGAATTGGGGTAGAAAATCCACAGCATATGGCTCCACCAAAACCCCCGACGGGCAGAGTAGGGATCTCGATCGACATCCTCGGTATAGGCGTGGTGCAGCCGATGACCCGCCACCCAGAAAATTGGCCCTCCTTGTAAAGCAAAGGCACCGATCAGGGCGATCGCATATTCCAGCAATTTAGGAACCTGAAAACTGCGATGGCTCAAGAGACGGTGATAGCCCAAACAAATGCCAATACTGCCAAATAACCAGTGCAAAAAGATAGTCATACCCACGGCAGACCAGGAGAAGAACCAGGGTGCTAAAAATGCGATGGCATGAATTGTGGTGAAAAAGAATACCGCAGTCCAATCCAGCGGATATCGAGTCGGAGTTGTTTGCATTTAAAAATCTCAAATAGCTTTGGAAAACGTTGTGATTGTGCGATCGCCTGTACGATCGCCGAGGTAAGCATCAAACACAGATGCAATGTTGCGAATCAACAGTCGCCCGATCGCAGTTACTTCAATCCCATCGCTCCAACGTTTGATCAACCCATCGGCTTCTAAGGCATCGAGTTGGGGAATTTCCTGGGCGAAATAGTCATTGAAATCGCGATCGAAGCCGAGATGGTATTTTTCTTCCAAATCTTGCACCGATAGTTGAAATTGACACATTAATTCCATGATGACTGTGCGCCGAATCAGATCGTCCTGATTGAGTCGAATGCCTTTTTCGATCGGCAATTCATTGGCATCGATCGCCTGATAAAAGTCTTTCAATCGCTTGTGGTTTTGGGTATACACATCCTGCAACATACTGATGGAAGTCATGCCAAAGCCCAACAAATCCGATTCGGGCTTAGTTGTATAACCCTGAAAATTACGATGGAGTTGACCTGCTTGTTGTGCGATTGCCAATTCATCATTCGGCCTGGCAAAGTGATCCATGCCAATAAACACATAGCCATTGTGCGTCAGTTGGGCGATCGTGTTTTGTAGAATCTTCAGCTTTTGGGCAGCATTTGGCAAAGCAGATTCCGGCATTCGTTTCTGAATCGGTTTGATCCAGGGAACATAGGCAAAATTAAAGACGGCAATGCGATCGGGATTTAATTGCAATGTCTTCTGTACCGTTTCCTGGAATGTTTCTTGTGTCTGGAAAGGTAAGCCGTAAATCAAATCCACATTGACACTTTCAAACCCTGCTTCCCGCATCCAATCCATCACATCAAACAACATTGCTTCCGGCTGCACCCGATTGATCGCTTCCTGCACAGTGGGATTAAAATCCTGAATGCCAAAGCTAATCCGATTGAAGCCTAATTGTCGCAGAAATAGAATATATTCGCGATCGATATAGCTAGGATTAATTTCGATCGATATTTCTGCCGCGTCATCGAACCGAAAATGCCGATTAAACTGATTCCAGAGAAACTCTACCTGAGTGCGATCGAGATAATTAGGAGTGCCACCACCCCAGTGCAACTGATGCACCAGCCGATTGGCATCCACCAAACTAGCAACTTGGCGAATTTGGCGAGCGAGATAGCCTAAATAAGGTTCTGCTACCTCCTTGCGCTGGGTGATGATGGTATTGCAACCACAGAAATAACAAGGTGTTTCACAAAACGGAATATGGCAGTAGAGAGATAAGGGGGTTTGTTTGTGATTGCCAACGGCGATCGCAGTTTTAAATGCGTTGCGATCGAAGTCAGTGCTTAATTCGGTGGCGGGTGGATAGCTGGTATACCGAGGTAAAGGCTGGTTGTATTTATTTAACAATGCAGCATCAAATTCAACCGCTTGTGATAACTGTTTCATGAACCGATTTATCCTGAGTCTTGTTGTGTAGATTTAGAACCCCAACCCGTTTGAGAGATGTCGGGGATCTTTGTTTTGTGGAGTTATCTATTTCGCGACGATTTCTCGTTCACCCCTATGAGAGTGGCGTTGTGTGCTGCCGGGTCGATCTTGCCGAGTCAGCAAATCAAATGTATGTTCTCCGATCGCAGCTTTCACATCAGCTTCTAGTTCGTGCATTACATCTTGGTTGAGGGTAAATGCCGCATTTGCTTCTCCAACAATTCGCTCGATAGTGTCAGCATCCACCGGAAACTCATCCAGGGTTTGGCGATAGCGTTCCTTAAATACTCGCCTTGCTTCCGGTGTTGAGATTTGGGAAAATTCATAGAACTCAGTGCCTTGATTTGATGGCAAAGATAGTGCCGATCGAATCACGTTCTTCAAGCTTTGCCCGCCGGATAAATCACCCATGTAGCGAGTGTAAGCATGGGCAATTAGCAGGACTGGATCGGTTTCGGAGACGGTTTGAATGCGATCGCGATACACACAACCCGCTGGCGAAGCCGTAATTTGCTCCTGCCAATTTTCACCGTAATAAAACGCTAGATCGCGAGCCAAATTTTCAGCGCGATTTAACTCTGGGAAATAGAGAGCACTGATGATCGGGTGGTTTACATGGCTCTGCAAAGCCGTTTCTAGGGCGCTGTAGACAAAGTACAAATCGGCAAATAGTTTACGCAAGGGTTCCCGTTCCACAATGCCTTTCAAAAAGCATTTCATAAATGCCGTATTTTCGGCTGTGGTGTGGGATTGCATCGTGCCTTCTCGAAGACGTGTCGATAGATTACTCATGGCAATATCTCCTAATTAATTAATTGCAGTTCGGGATGCTTCGGCATTAATCGAGGGTAGTAAATAAAGGCGCAATAACTGCCAAACGATCGCAGCAATCCAGGGTAATTTTTGACAAAATTGGATGGCGGGATGGCGCTGGTTGCTAGAGATTTCTGCCAATTTTTGATTGGCGATCGCGCATTGCTCCAACCGGGGAAAAAATTCTGGATGGTTGGTATCTAAAATGCTGGGAAATGCCCGTTTGGCAGTTTCGTTGGTGTGATGAATTACCTGCTTGTTATATTCGTGGGGATCGATGCCGAGCGAGTCATAAAATGTGGAGCGTTCCAACACCGTCATTGTGTGGGTGGCAAACACTGTCAGCAGGAAAAAGCGCGCCCAGAGTCTTGCCTTCCAGCTATTCCAGAGTTGAGGCTGCGATCGCAACAATGCCTTAAAGAAATCCCCGTGCCGATTTTCATCCTGGCACCAATTATCGAAGTAGCGAAACAGGGGATAAATACGATGTTCTGGATGTTGTTCAAGATGGCGATACACCAAAATATAGCGCCAGTAGCCAATCTTTTCCGATAGATAAACTGTATAGATCACCCATTCTGGAGGAAAAAATGTGTAAGTCCGATTTTTTGTTAAATAGCCCAGATCCAAAGATAACCCAAAATCTGCCATCGCCTTATTCAAAAAACCCGCATGACGCGCTTCATCTCGTGCCAATAGGCTAAAGGCTTCCGATAACAACGGTTGGCGATTCTTGAGTTTGCGGGAGAGTTCTTTGAACAACAGAAAACCCGAAAATTCTGAGGTACAGGATCGCTCTAGATAGTCAATAAATGCTTTTCGTGTTTCGCCATCAATGTTGTCCCAGCATTGCTCAAACTCCTGATTGCGGACAAAATGGTGGCGGTTATAGTCGGCGCGCAATTCTGCTACAACTGCTTCTAATTCCGCCTGCTGCCCCGACAAATCCATCTGAGCAACGGCATCAAAATTGGTAGTGTAAAAGCGCGGGGTTAATAGAGTTTCTTGAACGGGTGCTTTAATGCCGGATGGCAGACCAGCCGACTCCGATTTACTAATTGAACTGACCATAGGAGGAGAGTGGATTGTTCGGAATTGATGACTGTGCAATACTATCCCTTAATCCGCGATCGCCCACAAGTCAGTTACCAGTGCTATCCTATAGTTACTGGAAGTAAAGCATAGAAGCAAATAGGAGGCTACAGCCATTTATAAAGAAATATTGAAATTAGTTACTAGGAGTCAAGCCCTAGAAGCAAATGGGAAGCTAGAGCCATTTATCAAGAAATATTGCAATTCTGGCTTCGCAAATCAAAAAAACTTTACAAATATTTGAGAAACCCAACCAGCTAGAAATTGCGATCGCGCAGTTATCGATCCCTGGAATATCCATTGTGAATGGAGTTTATGCTAGAAGCCAGTCAGTGTGTAGAGGTTAAATGTCCGATTCAATTTGTGCTGGATTTGTTGGACAATAAGTGGTCAATTTTGGTCTTACGCGAACTGTTTGGAGGCGCGAGGCGTACCCATCAATTACTCGCTGCACTTCCCGGAATCAGCACCAAAACCCTCACCCAACGCCTACGAGAGTTGGAATCTCAAGGGTTAGTCGATCGCCATGTTTATGCCGAGATTCCGCCCCGTGTAGAATATTCCCTCACGCCCAAAGGTCGCCAAATTCAACCGGTGATGGTAGCGTTACATCAAGTAGGATCGCAATGGCTGGGACAGGAGAGTTGTATTTGTCCACTAACACACTCGAATGCTGACGTTTCCAGTTAAAAGTTACTGAGAAAAAAGAAACCGGGCTTCTGCGACAAATCGCAGATTCTCAACTAGATATCTAGGAAGAAACCCGGTTTCTGGCCTCGAATTGCGTAAATCTTGTAAGTCCTGAATTTGTTTAAGTCTCGCTAAGTTTTCGATTTCGGAATTGCCACCAAAGTGATAGAATTAGCGGGATAAGTTGCCCCAAATCCAGCAGCGTTGACAGCCAAATCGCTCTGACGGACGATCGCCCGCAAATTCGCCTCACTGTAAGTGTAAACTTGAGCTTTTGCCGCCGATTTAAATCCTTTCAGACTCAAGTTGCTGGTCAAGTTTTGGCTGGTTTTATTAATGATTACCAGCGTCAAAGCACCGTCGCTAGTGCGATCGGCTGCGTAGATTGCCAACTGTCCCTGATCTGTGCTGTGCGATCGCACCCAAGTCTCCCCGTACTTACCGCCCTTACCGTCATAATTCATGTAGGTTCGGAAGGCATAAGCACCCGGTTCCGAGGACTTGGGAGGCCCCCACAGCGTCGCTAAATCCAGTTGTTCCCGCCCAAAAATCCCCAGGATGTCGGCTTGAGTCAACGCGCCGTTTATCGACTCCAAGCCGCCCCAATTGTATTCAGTAATTGCGACTTTTGTACCTGGATAATCCTGCTTTACCCAGTCTCGAAACCGGGGAATAATTGTTAGGGGCGGATTGTATTTACCAATCCAACTTTCATCGGTGTAGGTGCTGTCCCACAGAGAACGAGTCGATCGCAACCGCGCTGCTTGCGTCTTAGCGTCACCTACTGGACAATTCGCCAAACAGAGGTCATCTACGATAGGATAGTAGTGTTCGTCGAAATAGTCGAGAATCCGAACACCTTTTTGCTGTTCGTAGGCGCGCATTTGCTGCAAGTACCACCGCGCAAACCAGACACCGCCGTGTTTTTCGCGATCGCCCTTTACTCCCGAATCCACATAAACCGGCCAACCGAAATCCGACGGGCCGAGTACCTTAGCGGTGGGATCTGTGGCTTTTACCATTGACGCATATTGGTAAGTGCGATCGCGCAATTCATCATAACTTGTCGCTTCTGGATGAACATCGCGATGAGTATTTCCCCAACCGCTTGGTTCGTTGTCCATTTGATAAATTTGAACACCACCTTTAGCAGCAGTACCGTGGGTTTTAACTAAGTGTTGAACCCAAGGTTTTTGGAAAGCTGCGTCGCTAACAATGCTAACATCAAGGCGGTTGTTATTAGTTATCAAAGTGCCGTCGGAACGCTTCCCGTTGCCGCACTTATCGCCTTCGGGAAAAATGTAGGGATTTGTTTTTTCTTGCGGGCCGTATTTGGATACTCGAAATCCGCAGTTCCAAGTGCTAAACTTATTGACATAGCCAATCATCGGGATGGTAACGATGCTTTTGCTACCGTTATTGCGGTTGGTTTTGACAATTTTGTCGATCGAATCGCCGGGAATCGGCTTTTTGTTGTCGCCGCCACCCACGAAAAAGAAGTCATCGCCGCTGTTGGAAGAATCGACTAACCAGTTGTAGCGGCTGGTATGATTGGCGCCCCAGCGTTCCACCGGAATTCGCAACTCTTTGGCGATGGTCGGATCTAGGGCATAATCGTTCATACCGTAGATGTCGGGACTGATGGAATGGCGATCGGCTGTCACGTCTACAGATAAAGATACACTGTTTTGGGCGACCGCGCTTCTGAAGTAGGCGGCGGTGGCGATCGTTGCCACAGTCGCCAAAACGCCTAACAGTAGTATGATAATCCAGCGTGTTGTCTTGGAGGGCGATCGCCACAAAAATCTTTTATTCATTTTGATAGTGGTTGACAACTGGTTTTGCGATCGAAAAATGTCAATTAAATTATACTAATGTCTTATTCACATTGTAGCAGATATTGAATTCAGAATTCACGACCCAAGCTTTCCAACACAATCTCAACAAGTCTATAGACATGAGTTCCTAGTGTTGGCGGCCAATCTTGTTGAGAATTTTGATGTAGATATTTCGCTCGACTTACTGCCTTTGTAATATTTTGATTGTAAGCAGATATATCTAAATTGCTACCATTGTAACCACCTAAAATTGTTCGTAATCTTGCCTTAAAATTATCGCAAGTCCTATCCTGGTGATTAATATCTTCAAAGTGTAAAGTTAACCATACTTCAAAACAAGGATTGCTAATAGCTAAATTATAACCTTTTTGCCTAGCTTGACTACAGACAGAACTCAACTTCTTTGGCCCCCAACGATCCACATCAGAAACCAGCCAAAGCATATCATCCTCATTCAGATCGTATCGTTCTTTGAAGATATCTAAACGTTCTAAAACATATTCAGGTGAAGATTTGCAATCTTCTGTAGTTGCCAATATCTCCAGTTTAATTCGGGTGCTATTAAACATCCTAAAATATTGTTTTTCAGTTTCCTT
>JAJAYT010000217.1 GCA_026786085.1 Microcoleus sp. CAN_BIN18
CAACTATCTTCATACTGCGAGTCGTCGTGTAATTGATTGGTGTCAGTTGAACGATATTGGTCAGTTAATTATCGGCAAAAACCCAGGATGGAAGCAGTCAATCAACATTGGCAAAAAGAACAATCAAGCATTTACCAATATTCCCCATGCCAAACTGATTAGTTTATTGACATATAAAGCACAATTAGCAGGGATTGCAGTTACCTTGACTGAGGAAAGTTACACGTCAAAAGCGAGTGCTTTAGATGGTGATAATTTACCGACTTATAGCAAAAATACAGAGATCAAGTCTGTTTTTAGTGGTAAACGTGTTCAGCGTGGTTTATATAGAGCTTCCACTGGTCAAATAATCAATGCTGATACCAATGGCAGCATAAATATAGCTAGAAAAGTAATTCCCGACTTCATGAAGGGAATAGAGGGATTGCCGTTTATCCCTATGGTTTTAGGACTGTGGACTAAGATTATAAACGTAGATGTCTAACATTGGCTACCTATGGGTAGCTTTGTCTAGGTTTCTACGAGCGGTTTTAATTTATTATTAGTCCGAGTCAAAGAAGCAAGAACTTTCCAAGCCAGCGTTTTTACTGACAATTCTCGCTCTCCGAGTGTGGGAAGTTGGCGGCGCGGTGTTCAATTGAGTGAGGCTAATTTGTTGGGTTTGGCAGATAGTGCCAGTTTGATTTATACAAATAGTGAAGGCAGCAACACTGTAGATGTCAGTTACGCGCTGCCTTTGAATGCGCGCAACGGTAGTGTAAGTTTTCAGGTAAGCAGGAGTCGCAGCAATATTGTTGAGCAGCCTTTTGACGCGCTGGATATTGAGGCATCAAGCCGGACTTACGAGTTGACTTATCGCCAGCCTTTAGTGCAAACTGCGAGAACAGAAATCGCGATCGGCATTGGCGCTAGCAGGCGAGAAAGCGATACATCTTTGCTGGGTGAGGATTTTCCGCTGTCGCCGGGAGCGGACGATCGGGGTAAAACTCGGGTTTCGGCGCTGAGGCTGTTTCAGGACTTGACTCAGAGGGGAGAGAGGGATGTTTTGGCGGCGCGATCGCAGTTCAGTTTGGGAGTGGGAGCATTTGGCGCTAACGCGAGCAGCAGTGAGCCTGACGGTCAATTTTTAGCGTGGCGGGGTCAATTGCAATACGTGCGGTTGTTGGCTCCCCAGACGCTGCTGGTGGTGCGATCGGACTTGCAGTTGGCTGGGGGAGAGCTTTTGGCGATCGAACAATTTGGTTTGGGTGGCCCGGACACGGTGCGGGGCTACCGTCAGGATGCTTTGCTTGCCGATAGCGGGATTTTTGCTTCTGCCGAGTTGCGGTATCCGATTTTGCGCACCGGCGATAGAAAAGGAGTTTTGCAGGTAACGCCGTTTGTGGATGTTGGCAATGTTTGGAATAGCGGGGGCAGGGTGGCTCTGGAAGCGAATACTTTGCTGTCAGGGGGATTGGGCTTGCGGTGGCAGTACGGCGAGAGGTGGAATGCTCGCTTGGGCTGGGGTATTCCTTTGATTGATATTAAGTCGAGCAACAGGAGTTGGCAAGAGCGCGGGCTGTATTTTTCAGTAGAATTCAAACCTTTTTAAGAAAGTAGCCATTCTGCCCTTAGCAGAACTGAGCAATTCCGCTATATAGTAGTAAGTATCATTTGGCACTCGTTTGTAGCTGTCAAGAGTGTATTCTACTGATAATTATTAAATTAAACTATGTCTAAGGTGCAGTTGCTGCTTTTAAGTTCTTTTGCCGCTGGTTTTGGGTTTTGCTCAATCATTTTGGCGATGTTTACGATGACTTCTGGGCTATCGTTTGCGTCTTTTTTTACCTTTGTTTTAACTTTGGTATTTTTTGCAATTAATCTGCTTTTTGCTTTACATTATTATACGTCGATTGCCAAGCAGTTGAGTATTAAAGGTAAAAGGAAAGTGAGAATTTAGCGATTGTGAAGCAGCGGACAAAGGCATGAAGAGTTCTTGATATAATTTGAATGGAATCCAGAAAAACGTCTCTCGGTTAGGATAACTTGTAGCTGTAGGTCATAATTATTTCAGGTCTAATTATTTAGGAGGTGCGATCGTGGTCATTGCTCAAGTCAACCCGCCAAACCTTGCTCCAGATGCGACTACTCGCTTCACTCCAGATGAATACCGGGCGATCGAGGAAACTGCCGAAGAACGTCACGAATACAGTAACGGAGAGATTATTGCTATGCCCGGAGGTTCCCCCGCTCACAGCCGTATTGCTGTAGACACTACGACTTTTCTCAACGTGGCTCTCCGAGACACCAATTTTCAAACCTATAACGGCGACTTACGAATTTGGATTCCTAGCTTCAATCACGGAACTTATCCCGATGTTCTGGTAATTAACGGCGAACCCGAATTCAATGGATCTCGCACGGATGAAATTCTCAATCCTTTGCTGATTGTCGAGGTTCTTTCGCCGTCTACTGAAGCCTACGATCGAGGTGAAAAGTTCCGAAAATATCGCTCTCTGGCTAGTTTCTGTGAATATCTGCTGGTGAGTCAAACTGAACCATATATTGAGCATTATTATAATTGCGATCGCCCAAATAGCGATCGCTGGCAATGGCAAGTGTACGATCGGGTTGAAAGGGCGATCGTCCTGCACAGCTTGAATATAGAACTGCCGATGGCTGAAGTCTACCGCCGGATTAGTCTTTAAGGGCGATCGGGATCGAACCAGGTATTTTTTCGATCGCCATTTTTCGACATTCTGTTTAACTAGAAATATAAGTTTAGGAGAAAGCTATGGTTACTCTAGTTCAAAACCCCACGGAAAACCTAACTGAAAATCAAGTTGAAACCCCACCGGAACAAAAAATCTGGACGGATGCCGAATTCATGGCACTCAACCGAGATGGACACCGCTACGAAATTGTAAATGGAGAACTAATTGATATGGGAAACTCTGGTGCAAAACACGGTTATGTTTGCAGTATCTTGATGATTTTGCTCGGTGGTTATGTCCACATTCAAAAGCTAGGTGCGATGTTTGATTCCAGCACTGCTTTTAAGATGAAATCAGGGAATAAGCGATCGCCCGATGTTTCTTTCATGGCAAAAGAACGTTTGCAAGGGCTAGATGATCTCCCCGATGGCTTCCTAGAAGGTGCGCCGGATCTGGCTGTAGAAATCCTCTCTCCTAGCAATACAGTGGAAGAAATTCACAACAAACTTGTGGAATATTTCGATAATGGCTCGCGTTTGGTTTGGGTGATTCATCCTAAAGAACAGTATGTTTTGGTGTATCGATCGGCCCAGGAACCCGATCGCCTGCTCAAGTCTACGGACTCCCTCGATGGCGAAGATATCGTCCCTGGCTTCATTCTGGCGGTTGCCGAGTTATTTCAAAAGCTTGATTTTTCATGAAATGGCGATCGGACTCTCGAACATTGCTAATAGTATTGATAATTTGACTTAAGCAGATAGGAAGATATATCTCACTTTTAGGAGGCTATAAAAATGACCATATCCAACGAACCAACAGCTATCATCCGTACAGAAAGAGGACTAACAATCGCAGGTACGCGCATCACGATCTACGACATCATGGACTATGTGACGGCTCAATATCCGCCTAAGTTTATCAGGGGATTGTTTGATCTAACAGACGAACAAATTAACGCAGCTTTAGCTTACATTGAGGCAAATCGCGATACTGTTTAAGCTGAGTATCAAATGGTTCTTAAGGAAGCTGAAGAAC
>JAJAYT010000218.1 GCA_026786085.1 Microcoleus sp. CAN_BIN18
CCGCCGCATAGTACGAGAAATCAGACAGCAACAAAAACCTGTCCGCGCATTTGCTCGCCTCGCATCTCGCTACTCAGAACTAGAAAACCGAGGCGCAGAAATTTTCATCGGCGACTTGAAACAAGACATAGATATTAAAAAAGCCTGCCAAGGAGTGAAATGTGTCATCAGCACTCACGGCACCGGCGGCGATGTTCAAGCCGTACACTACCGTGCTAACATAGAATTGATCGACTGTGCCAAAGAAGCCGGAGTTGAGCATTTTGTATTTCTTTCGGTACTGGGAGTCGATCGCGGATACGAAGATTCGGCAGTATTCAAAGCCAAGCGAGAAGTTGAAAAATACCTGCAAAACAGCGGATTAAATTATACCATTTTGCGGCCCGCCGGTTTTGCTTCGAGTTTGCTGCCGCTCGCAGAAAGATTTCGAGAAACCGGACTTTACCTGCTGATTGGCGACGGCAAAAACCGCACATCTGTTGTCAGTACCGACGACTTGGCAAAGATTGCAGTAGACTCACCAACTACTGAAGGCGCGCGCAACCAAATTTTACCAGTCGGCGGCCCGGATGTTCTGAGCAGAGACGACATTGCCCGCATTTTCGGACGCTTGTTCAATCGCGAACCTCTGGTAATTAACCCGCCGCTGGTGGTGTTTGACGGATTGCGAAATGCCTTGGGCTTGTTGAATCCTCAAGCTCAAAAAGGTTTAGGTACTTTGCGGGTATTGCTGGCTAACGAGTTTTTCTGCACTCCCGAAGAAGTGCAAAATCTGGAATCAATCTACGGCATGAGAATGGAATCTCTGGAAAGCTTTTTGCGGCGCAATTTGAGCGTTTAAAAGACTCGTTTGCAGTTGCACAAAAACCAACGCAACTGCAAACATTTTAAGCAGACATTGGCACAGCTTCAACACCACCAATATAGCTCGTATTTGTTATTGGCGGAGAAGTTGGCTTAGCAATCAAATAACCTTGAACGAAATTTGCTCCCCGTTCCCGTACCCAATCGAACTCCTCCAAAGTTTCCACACCTTCAGCCACAGTTTTAATCTCTAATTGTACGGCAATTTCTAAAATTTTTTCAGTAATTAGTGCCTTATAATAATCTTGATGGACATTCCGAATCAATTGCATATCCAACTTAATAAAATCGGGACGCAGTTGGTGCATCAAATTTAAATTAGAAGAACCGCTGCCAAAATCGTCCATTGCAATTAAAAATCCCGCTTCTCGATAAAACATCAGAATCTTAATCAAGTGATCCATATCAGGAGGGTGCTGAGATTCCGCCACTTCAAAAACAATATTGCTGTGAGGAATTCCCGCTTCATCAATAGCCTGCACAGTCATTCGGAGGCACGTAGCGGGATCGTAAACGGAAGTCGGAGAAAAATTAATAAAAAGTAGTTCTTTGATATCGTGCAGTTTGGCTTCCCGAATAGCGCGAGTCCGGGCTAAAGCATCTAGTTGAAAAATTATACCTGCTGATTCTGCTTGACCAAAAATCCGACCCGGAGGAATTAAGTTTCCTTGCTCGTCAATTCCTCGGAGTAGCGCTTCGTGGGCAAAAATCTTAGAAGTATCTGAGGTATAAACAATCGGCTGAAAATGTGTAGTAATGCGTTCTTCGGACAATAAATCTAACAGCCAATCAGACTTGCTGAAGTTAATAAACGAGTCTAAGGAAGTGCTGCGATAAAAATCGCTAAGTTTCGGCTGTTCAACTTCGCGCATCCACAAAACTTTTGTCTCTTTCAACTCTTGATTTTTCAGTACCGAGGATGCTAGAGCGCTAAACTTTTCTCTTCCTATTCCGTCAAGGATAACGTACAAACACTTGCTCTCTTCTAAAAGCTCGAATTCAAGTTTAGCCTTGGCCAGTGCAGAAATAACCTTGTTCAGCGTGTGCGATACTGGAAACCACAGGTATAAACCTCCGCTGCCCTCTATTTTTCCGGGTACTGTTTCGCAGCGAGAGCAGGAGCCGAAGGTTTTGCCACTTTTTTGCACTAGAATATCCTCCGATTTTTGGATTTTAAAACTGCTAGAGATTTATCTTCATGATAAGCTTATTTAGATATTAATACATCTATCTCAAGGTGTAAATTTTCATTAACTTGTAATTCAAAATTATTTCAGTGTTTTTACTTACTTGTGGTTTTAAATTTTGGTAAAATCTCTAAGTAATCAGTCAGTAACTGTAGCTAAACATAGTCTAAAATCCCAACAGATGGAGAAAACCATGACTTGCAGCCCTGATTCTTTACGCCTTGTTTTATAACTGTTTTTGCAAAAAGAGGTGCTAGAGTTATTTTTGGGCAAAGGGGGATTAGCACGCCCGATCGACAATTTGAGCCCCACTAAGCTGCGGAGCATCTAAATTATCTGTTATGTTTGAGCCAAATATGAGCGGAAAACGGCATATCTAGGAGAGCTACAAACCTTAAACCGTTTAGCTCTAAGGAATTAAATTCAATCGGGATGACAGGATTTGAACCTGCGACCCCCTCGTCCCGAACGAGGTGCGCTACCAAGCTGCGCTACATCCCGAATTTAGTCAATATATTTTTACGGTATCACATTCAAGTTAAAACTTAGCCAGCTAGTATATAATGTTTTGTAAAACATTACTCATGCGGAGACAGACGTGACAGTTAAGCCCCAGTGGTTGCGAGTAAAAGCCCCCCAGTGGGAGCGCGTCGGCAACGTCAAAGAAATTTTGCGGGATCTATCCCTGAATACGGTTTGCGAAGAGGCTTCCTGTCCGAACATCGGCGAATGCTTCAGCGCAGGTACTGCCACATTTTTGATTATGGGCCCGGCTTGTACCCGCGCCTGTCCTTACTGCGACATCGATTTTGAGAAAAAGCCCCAAGCTCTAGATCCGACGGAGCCCCAAAGATTGGCGCAGGCGGTGCAGCGACTCAAACTCAACCACGTCGTGATTACCTCTGTTAACCGGGATGATTTGCCGGATGGGGGCGCATCTCAGTTTGTCGAGTGCATTCGATCGGTACGATCGACAATGCCCGATACAACTATAGAAGTTTTGATTCCCGATTTGTGCGGCAACTGGCAAGCTTTAGAAATTATTCTCGCAGCCAAGCCCGATGTACTCAATCACAATACTGAAACCGTAAAGCGACTTTACCGGAAGGTGCGGCCACAAGGAAAGTACGATCGCACCCTCGAACTTTTACAGCGCAGCCGCGAACTCGCACCGGGGGTTTATACCAAATCCGGCATCATGGTGGGACTAGGAGAAACAGACGCTGAAATTCGGGAGGCGATGCAGGACTTGCGGGCTGTTGGCTGCGATATTTTGACAGTTGGACAGTATCTACAACCGACTCAAAAGCACTTGAACGTAGAAAGCTTTGTGCCGCCAGAACAGTTTGATGCTTGGAGAGAGTTCGGCGAATCTTTGGGATTCTTGCAAGTTGTCGCTTCTCCCTTAACTCGCAGTTCGTATCACGCCGAACAAGTCAGGGATCTGATGAAACTTTACCCGCGCTAGCAATTTGAATTTGAGTTAACTCGCGCCCTCAAACTTGCGACTTACCCAAAAAATACCGATCAACCGGGTTTCTTAACACAAATTCTCGGTTTAAATCCAGAATTTTTGTCAAGAAACCCGGTTTTTGCGTCAGGCGCTTTCTTCGGTAATGCGGGCTGTACAAACTCTGAAGCTCATCACCGGCAACGGATTAAAATTCCGCAAACTGCCAGTATTTAATCAAGAGCGCCGAGTTATATAAAGTTTTATTAAAAAAATCCCTATTTTTCCGAAGTGATCGGGAACCAGGTTATTGGTGATGAAGATTAACTTAACTTCTGACTAAGGTCACTTGTTTTTAGCCAGTCACTATATATACTAGCTACATAAACAAAGAAGTACAACGCACTTTTCGGGCCTTCAACCTGTTACATCAGAAAGTTCTTAGCGTTTTCCTGAATCTTGGTAAAACAAGTGGGGCCGCCAAAGTTCGATCGCACAACAGCACAAAAGTCAGGAAAGTTAGTCAAGAAACAAAAAGCGGTGATGCTTCGTCTTAACAAAATGGGCATCTTAATTATAAAAAACCGCTAAGCGTAGCATCTTTTCACCCGGAGCAACTGAGAAAATCACTATGCCAGCCACCTCTTTTTACGCTCAAGCTGAATTCGACGAACAACTGCGAGTCAATCCCTTGCAAGATGTAGATGTGTTGGATGAAGATGCTGAAGAAGCTGGAGACGAACCCATCGACCAAGACGCAGCAGAGACAGAGGATGCAGACCAAGCAGCCAAATTGCAAAAAAATGCCAGCCGTCGCACTACCGACTTAGTGCGCTTGTACTTACAAGAAATCGGTCGGGTGCGTCTCTTGGGTAGAGACGAAGAAGTCTCCGAAGCTCAAAAAGTTCAGCGCTACATCAAATTGCTGGAATTGCGCAGCACCGTCGCCTCCCAGGAAGAAGGGCTAATTGGACGATTCGTGCATCTAATTGAGGTGCGCGATCGACTGGCTGCACAATTGGGACACAAACCTTCCCTAGAACGGTGGGCATTAACCGCCGGTGTCAGTGACGTGCCAGAACTGAAGCGAATTATGGCTGAAGGCAAGCGCCATTGGGCCGAGTTGGCAGAGATGACGGTGGAGACGATCGAAAGAATTCAAGCTGAAGGCGTCGAAGCTAAAGACCACATGATTAAGGCGAACTTGCGCCTGGTGGTTTCAGTGGCGAAAAAATATCAAAATCGCGGTTTAGAATTACTCGATTTAATACAAGAAGGTACTCTTGGACTGGAGCGAGCTGTAGAAAAGTTCGACCCGACCCGGGGCTATCGGTTTAGCACCTATGCCTACTGGTGGATTCGGCAGGGAATTACCCGGGCTATTGCGACTCAAAGCCGCACGATCCGCCTCCCGGTTCA
The DNA here is from genome assembly GCA_026786085.1 of Microcoleus sp. CAN_BIN18. Taxonomy (GTDB): domain Bacteria; phylum Cyanobacteriota; class Cyanobacteriia; order Cyanobacteriales; family Microcoleaceae; genus Microcoleus. The sequence continues at coordinate 4,921 of JAJAYT010000218.1, forward strand.
CATCACCGAAAAACTCAATAAAATCAAGAAAGCCCAGCGCAAAATTTCTCAAGAAAAAGGTCGGACAGCGACGATCGAAGATATCGGCGTCGAATTGGACATGACCGCCGCCCAAGTTCGGGAAGTGTTACTGCGAGTTCCACGCTCTGTTTCTCTGGAAACTAAAGTGGGCAACGAAAAAGATACAGAGTTGGGCGACTTGCTCGAAACCGACTGCGTATCACCAGAAGAAATGCTGATGCGAGAAGCTCTACACCGCGACTTGCAGCAACTTCTGGCAGATTTGACCAGCCGCGAGCGAGATGTAATTTTGATGCGCTTTGGTTTGGGCGACGGACATCCCTACTCGCTGGCAGAAATCGGTCGCGCTCTGGACTTGTCCCGCGAGCGAGTCCGCCAAATTGAAGCCAAAGCTTTGCAAAAACTCCGTCAACCCAAGCGCCGCAACCGCGTGCGCGACTATCTGGAATCTCTGACTTAAATTTGTCCGTGCGTCAACCAGTCCCAGCTATTGCTCGTTCGGCCAAGAAGGCGGAGCGAGGCATTCAGCACTTATGCAGAAGGCAGGAAGGATTCAGCAGAAGTAACAATGGTTTATTTCTAAACAACTTCTCTGTCCTCTGCCCCAAGACATAAGCCTTATTAAAAGTCAAAAAGTATCAAAAAATAAATTTTCTCCTCAACTTTTTTTCAATAAGCTCCAATATTTGCAAAATATCTCGATCGCTGTGTATGATTGTCAATAGGCAGACTTTCTTGAGAGGGTCACTATGGCACTTTACACCGCGTCCTCATTCAAATCCGAACTCAATGACAAAGGCTGGCGGATGACTCCCCAACGGGAAACCATCTTGCACGTATTTCAGAACCTCCCCAAAGGCAATCACCTGAGCGCCGAGGATTTGTACACTTTGTTAAAAAATCGCGGAGAAAACATTAGCTTGTCCACCATTTACCGAACTTTGAAGTTAATGGCAAGGATGAGTCTGCTCCGCGAACTCGAACTAGCAGAAGGTCACAAACACTATGAAATAAACCAGCCTTATCAGCACCACCACCATCACCTAGTCTGCGTTCAGTGCAACAGAACGATCGAGTTTAATAACGATTCGATTCTGAAAATTGGCATGAAGCAATCTGAAAAATCTGGATTGCACTTGCTAGACTGCCAGCTAACGATTCATACGGTGTGCCACGAAGCTTTGCGGATGGGATGGCCGTCTTTGGTTTCCAGCAATTGGTCTTGTCCGAAGTCGATCGCCCAGAACAACAGCATCACACCGGATTTAATCGCCCAGAACGTCAGCACCCCCCCCGATTTAATCGAGTGAGTTATAGCAGTCGCCAAGGTGGTTAGGACACTTCCGGTCACTGAGCGAAGCGTCGCCCGCTCGCCCAACGACCAAAGTGCGTTGGCGGTTGAAATAACACTATTTTCGTATCTCAAGTACATTTTGTTACATTTATTAACAAAAGTTTTCGGCGTAAGTGCAAATTGCACTTGCGCCGAAACTGGGTTTATTCAGGAAAATAGACGATTTTAGGAATGAAAAGTGGATTTGATATTACGTTCCTGCTGAAAGGACAGCACCGCAAACTAAGTCTAAGTTCCAAATATTCCGTTCACTCTTGCGGGATTTTTGCTCAGACTTAGTTTGCGAAGACTGAAGCTCTCGGACACTACTGCCCAGTACCGCCTCGTCGCAGACCGGCGGCGAGCTGCGAAACAGGCGCTGCTGCCTGCCTGTTGCCTTGCCGCAAAGCCGATCGAGTGCTGCGATCGACTCTGCCAGTCCCAAACAGCCCGCTATCTCTCTGAAACCGGATCAAAGCTGCTTGAGTTGGTCGATCGAACCAACCGTGAATCTGGCTCCTGTAATAGCCCAATTGTTGCAGCCGCCGCTGCACAAATTCCACTTCTCGGCCTCTGTCGCCGAGTTCAATAAAATTCCCATTACTCTCGTTGTCATTTTCCGCAGGAAATGAAGTAATTTGAGCGGCCTTCATCTGGGCATCGATAGCCGTCAAAGTAGCAGTATCAGCGCAGCCGTCAGAAACCAGATTATAATCTTGCTGAAAACGAGTCACAGCATAGAGAGTGCGTTCGCGAAACTTGCCGTCAACGCCACCTTCAAAATAGCCCAAAGCTTTTAACTGCCGCTGAATCAAGTCTACAGTCGCCCCTCTGTCCCCGAACCGCAGCCCCTTGCAACCGCCATTTCCCGAAATATTCCCCGGAGGCGTAGCGGGCGGAATCGGCCTGATGGAGCCAAACAGCAAAGCTAAAGTTTGCCTGTCTGCAACTCCAGTTACCCGCAGTCGATTAATTCGCTGGAAGTATCTCACCGCACGGACAGTGACTTCGCGAAAATTTCCTGTGGGATGAGTGTTGAAGTAGCCTAGCTGTCGCAATCTGCGCTGGAGGGCCGAAACCTCTGCACCGGTGTCTCCAAAACTGAGCTCGGTATAGCTATAGTTTGTATAAGTAGTTTTAAAAGGTCGATCGTCATCGGTAAAACTATTGAGTGCGATCACAGTAGCTCGATCGGGCCTACCCGTCAGGGACAGTTGATAGTCTCGCTGAAAATTAGTCAAAGCTTGTTTTGTGACCGGCCCGAGCTGACCAGTAGAGGATCTCGAAAAATAGCCGAGATCCCGCAACCTGTCTTGAACAGAGCGCAAACTTGGATTTCCCGGATCTATTTGAGCAAAAGCCGAACCGGCTGCACTCAAAACCGACAACATCAAAGCCAGAGACAGCAAACGAACATAAGTCTGACTAGATAGGTTTTGCCACTTGGGCGCATCAAAAATTTTCAACTCTGGTGAGGGTGCTTCGCAAACAAGAGCAAGTTCGAGGTAGGCGAGGGATTCCATAACTTTTTACTGTGAAATTGTGGCTGGGGTATCTGGACAAACTCCCAAAGCTAAGCTTTGGGTAGAAGAGGATTTTTCAATGCTAAGTTTTACCTGTTTGAGCGAAGCACCCGTTTTTGAAAAAAATTTGCCTTCAAAAATAATCACAGGTAACAACCAAGATAGCATCGCTGTTTATAGAGACGCGAGTGTCAGGAAAAAAGTTTGCAGCCACATCTTAGCCTTCATGAGAAAAAAATCAACAGTTTTTGCGTATTATTCGCTAAAATTAATTTTATTTATATAAAAATATTAATGATTGGCGATCGACTAAAAATCCCCACCCTTGATCGTTACAAACAGGATGGGGATTTTATCGGTTAACTGTTCTTGACATACTCCCCGCCGTAGAACGGACGGGGATTTTTGACGGGTAAAAATGGGACATTCACTTAAATTAAGCCGAACCGATCGCAAACCAAAGCGACTCCCGCTGCAAAAACCGTAATTCCGATGGCTATCAAAGGATTTTGCCCTCTGCTCACAGCAAAAGATGTGACCACCCCAGCTCCTAGAGCCGCAGTTACAGCAGCACTAGCCAAATCTCGATCGGGACGTTTATCGTACATATTTTTTATTTTTGGTAGCTTTGTAATCTGAAAACTTACATCTTGTTATCAAAGCTATCACTTTTGCCTATGGTGCGGTGACAACATCTTAGGTTTTGCAACTAACCTTAAAATTTTGTTAACTTTCTTAACATAATCTGATTAATTAGAGAATTTTTACTGATGAATTTGCTAATTAATCTGTGGAGTTTCAGCGATTGAAACCTTTAAACTGCTGAGCTTTTATGTCAAATTTAGGATTTTGCAGAGGCGATCGCACCTACAGTTTCAGAGTCTCTGATTGCTATCCCAAATATTGTAAATAAATTTTACTTGACTTTTAAAAGCAAATATGGTATGTGATTTTTGAATTGGAGATTAAGATTAGACTTATTGCCTAGATTTTCGCTCTTGAAGACCGCAGATACCAGGCAGATCGACGCAGATTAACGCAGATAATTTCCCGATCGCGGATCAGAGTTGTCGTGCAAAACTTGAGATCGGCTATTGTCCTATTCACCTTCGACTTTTTCAGTATTGCCGCCCTTTACCCAACCTTCGCGGTTGCCATCCTCAACCCGAATTCGCTGCCACTCTTTGTCCGGGGAATCTTCCAAAACCACGACTTTTTCGTTGTAACCAACACCGCCAATCCGGTTCGAGTCTCGGTTAGCACTATCGCGAAGAATTAAGCCGATCGGCTGAGTTATTATAGCTCGGTAAGTTCCAGGTTCCAGCGGTTTCGGAGAGGGGGCATCGCTAGACGTAGAAACAGGGCTGGCTTTGGCTGTGGACTTAGCCCCAGCGCCCGCAATCTGAACTGCTGTTTTATCGTTGGGAAAAACAGGTCTTTCGGGGAGAGTAGTTAGCTTAGCGGCAAAGTAAAGTGCAGCCGCCACGCTAGCGCCTGCCATCAGGACGATCGCTAACAGAAAACCAACTAAAAACTTGAAAATGCTATATACACTGCTCATATGAAGGAAGAAGGAAGAAGGAAGAAGGAAGAAGGAAGAGGGAAGAAGGCAGAAGGCAGAAGGCAGAAGGAAGAGGGAAGAAGGAAGAGGGAAACGGCGAAATGGCGAAATGGGTAAACGGAGAAATTTCGGGTTTCGTCGGGTGACTCTGCGAGGAAAATTTGAGCTTCTGTCGAATGTCTTCGATCGACTATCCCTGAATTCGGCGGCTCAAACTGCCGTATCTAGAAGCAAGGCGAGCTTTTCCAGCAGCGGCCCAATCTTGCAAAAATTGGATTTGCTCGCTCGCGGTTCTAGCTAAGGGCACCATCTGACTAGCTGATTCTAAAATATCATCTGTGGTAAAGTCTCGATTTTGGCTAAACCCAATGTGCATTGCTTCAATCAAAGTTTGCTCGATTTCGGCTCCAGAAAAATCGGGAGTTTCGTA
>JAJAYT010000219.1 GCA_026786085.1 Microcoleus sp. CAN_BIN18
TCATCCAGTTTTTACCGATTTACCAGTTTGTCCCTTCGCTAAAAAAGCACGCTTAGCCAATCAAGTTTTATTCAAAATCGAGCCGTTTTCAGCGCTGACTCAGTTTGAAGCAGATTCTACCATTATGAAATGGATTCATGAATTTGCTAATTCTGAATTTGAAATAATGTTAGTAATTAATCCCGATAAAACTGCGATTAGTGCGCCACAAACTCAAGAATTGATGGACAAATTAAACACTCAGATTTCTGAGTGGAGATTGCTGGCTTTTCACACTCATCCCGAAGAAGATTTTAATATTGACGGGCTTTATACTAGGAGGATGCCGTATCCCGGCTTCACCGTTCAAGTAAATTCTAAGCTGAAGCCAGCTTCTGATACTTTAGAGAAAACTGAATATTACAAAAATTGGACGGCGCAACAACTCAAAGATTTCGGGATTCCGAGAAATTGACGATCGCCCCTTTTCCCCTCTCTTCCTTCGCGCCCTTTGCGCCTTCGCGGTTAAATCCTCCTCAACTCCAGTTCCCCGCGCCTCTGGAAGCAACTACAATAAGTTCAGCAAAAAAATCTTTACACATAAGAACTCATGCAGCTCAAGTCCACCACCCGCCATATTCGCATTTATACCGCCATCCTCGAAGACAACGAACTCGTACCCAGCAATGACCTTTTGACTCTGGACATTGACCCAGACAACGAACTCAACTGGAACGACGAGTCAGTTAAACAGGTATATGCCAAATTCGACCAACTCGTAGACGCTTACGAGGGCGAAGATTTGACCGAATACAATCTCCGTCGCATTGGTTCGGAATTGGAACACTTAATTCGATCGTTCTTGCAAAAAGGCGAAGTCAGCTACAACCTCAACAGCCGCGCTGTCAACTACAGCATGGGATTACCGAGAGTTGACGCGAAAATTAACCTGTAATATTGTTTCCGCTTGCATCGGAATTATTAGTAGCCGAAATCAGGACACGGCATTGCCTTTCGGAGTGTCAATAATCGCCTGAAAGCTTTGGTATATCTCGCTTTTGCCACGGCTACTCTGATCGTCCCCGCTTAGTTCGATCCTGTCATGGATTCGCGATCGCTCAATTTGTTTGCTGCTCATTTTCATCCCGTCACTCATCCTGTCAACGGATAGAGTGCGGGACTTCCCACTCGTATTAGTTAAATCTTTGAAATCCATTGCAGAACTTCGCTTCAACCTTCTTCTTCCTCAATCCCGCTGGTTTCTGCATCTTTGTCGGCATCATTGGGATCTACTGCACAATTTGGATCGCGATCGCGCTGCAAAAAGTGTTTTAGTGCTATTTGGCGGTTACTCATAAACTCACCCCAAGCGCCGGGAAACACTGCATCCAAGGTTTCCACTAGCGCCCACACCTCAATATTCATCATTTTGTAGTAGTAACGGTGAGAATGTTGAATGCTGGCAAGCATTTCGTCTACCTCAATGGGAGGTAGCAGCTTCGGATCTGGCAAATTCTCGGAAAAGGCGCTTGACTCACGTGGGGGCATGATTAAGTAACTCAACAGTTGGCTGCGATCGGTAAGTTGATTGGAGATTGGAGATTTGAGATTGACTCCACAAGACATCGACCATATTTTTTGTGGAAGAGGCCCGAAAGCCTGTTCAAAACTGGCAATTCTTGCGATGTCTACAGATGAATCTGCGGGCTTGTAACCTGTTGCGCATCTAAATTAAGTTTTTATGGCGGGCTACAAGAGCCCACCCCACAAGACTTTTAATCAAAATTACTAGACAAGTTAGATGCACGCCAACTTATTCGTCTTTCGGTAAGGTTAAATTTAACTTTAGTTGCTGCGCCCGATCGCAATGTGCGGATCGCCCGATCGACTTTCGCGGAGAATTGATGTTTATTTATACCTATCGGATCGGCTAATTGCTAGGTATCTCGATCGTAGCATTACAATTAGTCCAAAATCTCAATTCCCTTGACTGCCGCGATTTATTCGGCAATTGGCACTATCAGGAATATGCTAAAAACATCGTGTCCTCAAGCCCTTGACTTCGGCGTGGCGCCAGCGTCGAGTCCTGAAATCTGATACCAAAATTTATGCGGGGTCAACAAAATGGTAGACTATTCGTGTCAGTACAAGACTTTAAAACCTACCCCTAAACTGGGGGGGGGTTGCCACTGTCCACAAAAATCTACTATCGAGCTTTCTAAAGCTACTCATTAATTGTGCTAAACTCCTTACATAAGTAAGTTAACCAGATATGATGTACGCCATCAAACTTGAATTAAAGCTCAATAATCGCGAACGTACCTTGATGGCGCGACATTCTGGCTATGCGAGATTTTGCTACAATTACGCATTGGCTGTTTATCAAGGAGTTCAATATCTCCAAGGTAGTAGTAGCAAAAAAGTAGCAGCGATTGAACGAGTTTTCACCAACCACGTCAACAAATTACCAGAATATCAGTGGACGAATACTCTGTCTTCCAGAGTTTATAAAACCACATTCCGGCATTTCGGTGCAGCGCTGTCGCGATACTTTCAAGGATTAGGCAAGTTTCCCAGATTCAAAAGAAAAAAAGATGGTGACTCTTTTACAGTAGACGCTGCTGACTGGAATCATGCAATTTTACTCAAACCACAAAAGTCAATAAAGATTCCCACCTTGGGAACTTTTAGACTCAAGGAATCCATCCCGTTTCCTTGTATGGCACAGACATTTACCATCTCGCGCACCGCCGATAAATGGTATATTTCCTTCGCTATAAAAACCGAAAAAATTCCACCTTTGTCTCACCCCGTTATGGGAACAGTAGGCATTGACTTGGGTGTGTCAACTTTTGCTACTCTTTCCGATGGCAATTGTTACGAGTCTCCCCGTCCGCTCAAAACAGCGAAAACCAAGCTGAGCAAAGAACAGTGGAGAAATCGCCACAAGCAATTGGGTAATAGAAGATTGGGTGTGAAAGCATCCAATAATGCCCGAAAACATGATCGTAGAATTGCCAAAATTCATGCTAAGATTGCCAATCAACGTCGAGACTTCTTGCAAAAAACTACCACAGAAATTAGTCGAAAATACGCCCAGATTTGCATCGAAGATTTGAATGTGAGCGGGATGATTGCTAATCATAAATTAGCGGCTGCTATTTCAGATTGTGGTTTTTATGAATTTCGGCGTGAGTTGGAATATAAGTCGGTTATGTACGGCACGACAATTGAATTGGTCGATCGATGGTATCCGTCATCAAAGACTTGTTCAAGTTGCGGTCATATTCAGTCAATGTCACTGAAAGAGCGAGTTTTTGAGTGTCAGAATTGCGGTATAGCAATTAATCGCGACTTGAATGCTGCGATTAATTTGGCTCGTCAATCTGGCATGAGTAAGGCCAGTTCGGTCTGAAGTGACGCCTGTGGACAAGTAGGAGCCGACTCCCTTGGTGGAAGCAGGAAGTGAACATTAAATCTGCCATGAGTAGGTTTGAGTAGGTTTCATAGAACGGTGTAAAATATCACCACGTATTAACCCGTCGAGGTTCAAGCGCTAAAATAGTTCAGATCAGCACGCTTGCCCAAAGGCGTCAGGAACCCTTATGCAAAACTCTGTGCCAAAACACTACTTGTGGGCTGTAGGTGAAGGGATCAAAGCTTCTAAGCCAGGCGATCTAATTTCGGGTCGCTATTTGGTCAAGCGCGATCGACTTCTTGTCGATACTCAACCCGAACAGTTGCCGGAACTTCCCGAAGATATTCCGAGTACGATCGCTCCTTATCTAAGATTGTTTGCCTATCAGTTGCACGTGCCTCAAGTATACGGCCTGATATCGTCTGCGACGAGCAAACTCCCGGGAGATATCTGGCTGCTGGAAAACGGGCCTATTTTGAAGGTGACGGAATCTTTAATGCCGGAATTGGCGGACTCCTGGAAAGGAGCCGCGGCGATGCGACAGCTCAATTGGCTGTGGCAAATTGCTCAGTTGTGGCAGCCTTGTATCGCTCAGGGCGTGGCTTCGACGATGCTGACACCGGAACTGCTGCGCGTGGAAGGGCAATTAGTCCGGTTTCTGGAATTGCAGCCCGATCACAAACCTCCTAGTTTGTCGCAGTTGGGCAAATTGTGGCAGCAATGGCTGGAAGATGCTCACCCGACGATTGCCAATTTTTTGCGGCAACTTTGCCAGCAAATGGTGGCCGGTCAAGTGCGCAACGGTGAACAACTGATGGGCCAGTTGGATAAAGCTCTGGCAAAATGCGGTCGATCGTACGATCGTACCGTGGAAATTGCCACGGGCACGGATGTGGGCCGAGCGCGGGCTCACAACGAAGATGCTTGTTATCCGCCCAGCGGTACGGTATTCGCCGGACAACCAGGCTCGTCGGCTTGTGCGATCGTCTGTGACGGTATCGGCGGACAAGACGGCGGCGAAGTCGCTTCGGAAGAAGCGATTGCTGTGCTGTGCGACAAGTTGCAGCAAATGCCTCTACATCAAGCTAATTGGGACCCCAAAAGCTTGACTTCCAAGCTGGAACGGGCTGCTTGTGCTGCTAACGACAAGATAGCCGATCGCAACGACACGGAACACCGCCAAGGCCGCCAGCGGATGGGAACTACGCTAGTTATGGCTTTAGCACACATTCACGAGCTCTATGTCGCCCACGTCGGAGACAGTCGGGCTTACTGGATTACCCGCACCGGCTGCTATCAAGTTACTCTCGACGACGATGTGGCTTGTCGCGAGGTGCGTTTGGGCTATTCGCTTTACCGGGATGCTTTGGAACAAGTAGCCGCTGGAGCTCTGATTCAAGCTTTGGGCATTACTTCCTCCAACACTCTGCACCCGACTGTGCAGCGTTTTCCGGTGGATGAGGATTGCGTTTTGCTGCTGTGTTCGGACGGTTTGAGCGATAAAGACCGGGTTGAGGAATGTTGGGAAACTGAGATTTTGCCAATCCTCGACGGTAGCATTGATGTGGCGAAGGCGCGCGATCGGCTGATCGAGATTGCTAATACTAGAAACGGTCACGATAATGTCACTGTTGCTTTGATTCACTGTCAAGCACACTTGAAGGAAAATGGCAATACTTTCACAGAACTGTCGATCGCACCTTTAGATGTGCCGATCGAACTAATTGCCGACAGCGAGGATATGCCAACCGATTTGACGGATAGCACCAGCCTTGGCGATGCGAACTCTCAACTTAAGACGCAGTTGGTACAGCAGCCGGATCAAGGTAAAAGTCCATTTTTCCTGCTGATCAAAATAGTCTTTTTGTTAGGTTTGGGGGGTGTATTTGCTTATTTTTTCATTCCTCCGGTGGGTCGGGCGATCGATACTGCCGGGGCCTCGATTTTCGGAAAACAGGGTTTAATTAATGCTCGAAGCAAGCCGGATAAAAAAGTTGAATCTGTACCTTCTCCGGTCAAATCTTTAGAAAAAGGCTCGTTTATAGAGATTAAAAGTTCCGGGGCTGGGGAATTGGGAAAAGAGGGCGATACCTTGGATTTACGAGCCACAATCGGTGATTTGACTGTCAAAGGAACAGTCCCTGTGGGCAGCATTTTGCAGGTGACAAAAACAGAAGGTAGTTGGTTGGAATTGAAAGTTTGTTCGATTCCAGAAATAGTCGTATCTACTTCTCCTAAGCCCAAGTCAAATAAAGATTTTTCTACTGTTTCAAAACCTGTACTAAATCCATCTCCTGCTGTGGTAACTCCCTCGCCTTCGCCCACAGTTAATTCAACAGTTGGAGTAGAAATCGCCAAGCTACAAGCAGGAGAAATCGGATGGATTCAAGAACAAGATGCCATTTCTAAGATAGTATCTAACCCAAATCCCAACCTCACTCAACAGGGTAAATGTGTTGTTGCTTCTGACTCAAATCCTAATGCTAATTAATTGATAATATTAGTTCCGGCGCAGCCGGAACTAATAAGCTATCATAAAGCTTTCCTCACAATGGTTTTGTTCCGACTCTAGAATATTTCACAGAACAGCCTCATGTCAGTCAATTTGAGATTCTAGATTCTAGCTTTTAGCTTTCAACTTCCATAAAACCCATCAACCAATTAGCCATCGTCGCCCTGCGAGTCTGTCTCGGCCCGAATTCCCCAATTTTATAGCCCTGAAAGCCCAATTTTTCCTTCAGCAACTGCTTATTTTCTGGAATGATCGATCGCGTCAATTTCACCGTCGCAGGCCGAGAATCGATAAAATCCGGCGGTTCAGGATACTCTAGACACCATTCCTCGGCAACATTTGTACTGTTCCACAGCCCAGTCTCTGCATCGCAGCGATAACCGAGATATTGCCAAACTAGCTGATTGACAGCAGCATCATCGATTTCTTCGTTGAGGATGGCCCAAATAGTTTCGTTGTCCAGAGATGGCAATTCAGACATATCTAAAGAGAGAATTAGGAATTGGGAATTGGGAATTGGGAATTGGGAATTGGGAATTGGGAATTGGGAACCCACCCAAAACTCCCATCCCACAAAAAATTAATTATTCAAAATTCCGTCTTTCTTAGCCATCGACAACATCAAATCAATCACCCGGCTAGAATAACCCCACTCGTTGTCGTACCAAGAAATCACTTTAAAAAACTTAGAATTCAGTTCAATTCCTGCCCCAGCATCGAAAATGCTCGATCGCGCGTCGCCCTTAAAATCCGTCGAAACTACCGCATCCTCAGTATATCCGAGAATGCCTTTGAGTTCGCCCTCCGAAGCTTTTTTCATCGCCTCGCAAATTTCTTTATAGCTAGTTTCCTTCGCAGTTTTGAAAGTAAGATCCACTACAGACACATCTGGAGTCGGGACGCGCAAAGCCATCCCCGTCAATTTTCCCTTCAATTCTGGCAACACCAAAGTAACAGCTTTCGCCGCACCAGTCGAAGATGGAATAATATTTTGAGCCGCACCTCGTCCTCCCCGCCAATCTTTAATACTCGGCCCGTCTACAGTAGGTTGAGTAGCTGTCATCGCGTGAACTGTAGTCATCAAACCTTCTTCCAAACCAAAATTATCGTTGATCACTTTGGCAATTGGTGCTAAACAATTGGTAGTACAACTAGCATTAGAAACAACAGTATCTTTAGCAGGGTCAAATTTGTGGTGGTTGACGCCTACTAAATATGTAGCTACTTTTTCAGGGTCTTTTGTTGGTGCTGAAAGTATTACCCGTTTTGCTCCCGCCGTCAAGTGTTTTGATGCGCCTTCAAAATCGGTAAACAATCCCGTAGACTCTACAACATAATCTGCACCGCATTTACCCCACGGCAATTCTGCCGGATTTCTGATTGACGTACAGGGAATAAAATGTCCGTCAACAACAATTCCGTCTGCTTTCGCTTCGACTACGCCGTCGTAAATGCCGTGGGTGGAGTCGTATTTGAACAGGTAAGCCAGGTTGTCTGGCGGAACTAAGTCATTAATTCCGACAAATTCGATGTTGGGGTTTTTGATGCCGGCACGCATGACTAGCCGTCCAATGCGACCAAATCCGTTGATACCTACTTTTAGGATAGCCATGATTTAAACTCCTCTTGAAAATATCTCAATGTCGATCGCAACTTCTGCGTTAAAATTTACCACAGCAACTCCTTCATACAACTTAATCTTTTTTATATCTTAAGAATTTGAGAATTAGGCATTGGGAATTGGCCAAACAGGGCATTGGGCATTGGGCATTGGGAATTGGTAATTGGTAATTGGTAATTGGTAATTGGGCATTGGGCATTGGCCAAACAGGGCATTGGGCATTGGTAATTTATCAGTTTCAACTTCAAAGTCATTTATTAGTCTTTCTTGTTTACTACCAATAACCAATAACCAATAACCAATAACCAATAACCAATAACCAATAACCAATAACCAATAACCAATAACCAATAACCAATAACCAATAACTAATGACTAATGACTAATGACTAATAACTACCCAACACACCTAGTAATTAACAATTCCACCGCATCGTAAATAAAACACGACCCACCAAACTTATTAAGAACTGGTCTAATGTTTGCTGCAACGGCAGATACTTGATCGGGAGAACAAAAAGCCAGCACATAAATGTTATCCACCGTCGTCATTGATGAATCGCGAGAAACATGATCCCTGGTGCTTTTTCCAGCGACACCACGAATCACCGAATAATCTTGGACACCAGCTTTGTCTAAACCATCTAGAATCTTTCCTAGCTCAACTGAATGAGCTATAATCTCTATCCTTTTAACTGAATCCATCATCTCACCTCCAAAACATATTGATTCCGTATAAATACATGGGAATACCTACAATGATGTTAAACGGAAACGTCACTGCTAAGGCCGTTGAAATATAAAGACTTGGGTTAGCTTCGGGAACAGTTAGGCGCATGGCTGCTGGTACTGCTATGTAAGAAGCACTCGCACACAATACGGAAAATAGTAAAGCGTCCCCCTTTGGCATTCCGATTAAGTGAGCAATTAGCAAACCAATTACTGCGTTAACTATCGGAATTAGGATTGCAAAACCGATCAGAAAAACTCCTGCTTCTTGCAAATCTTTAATTCTGCTGGCGGCTACCAGTCCCATATCCAACAAGAAAAAAGTCAGCACTCCATAAAACAAATCTTGGGTAAACGGACTCATCACCTCCCAACCATGTTCTCCTGTCAGTATGCCCATGATTAGGCTACCAATGAGCAGAAATACTGAACTGTTTAGGAAGGCTTCTTGCAGCACTTCTGACCAAACTACCTCGCGTTGTCCTTCTTCGCCACCGAAGACACTCACCAGAATTAGGCCGACTATAATTGCTGGGGATTCCATCAATGCTAGGGCTGCTACCATGTACCCGTTAAAATCAATTCCCAGTTCTGTGAGAAAGGAAGTTGCGGTGATAAATGTTACAGCGCTGATGGAACCGTAGGTGGCTGCGATTGCCGCTGCATTATAGGAATCTAGTTTAATTTTCAGTATGAAGAAAGTATAAACTGGTACAAGTGCTGACATCAACATCGCTGCCAGAATTGTTAGTGCGACTTGCTGGTTGATGCCACTTTTGGCCAGTTCGACACCGCCTTTAAATCCGATCGCAAATAACAGGTACAGTGAAAACAGTTTGGGGATTGGTGCTGGAATTTCTAAATCAGATTTGAGAAAAACTGCCAGCATTCCCATAAAAAAAGCCAATACGGGTGGATTTAAGAGATTTGACGCTACGAGACTTAAATCCACGATCTGTCACTCCCATTTGTTAGTTTTTTAATATTACTTCACAAATAATTGTTGCACGAGAATGGATCGATCGGGCGATCCTCTTCGTTGGCGCAGCCCCCGTAGGGGCGGGCTTTAAATCGAGGCGTTTAAATCGAGGCGAACGCTTCGATTTAAACGCTAACGAACTTTTGACCGAGAACCTGAATGGCGCCAAATACGACAAAGGTGCGCACTGCGCACCCTACAACTTTTACAAGCTACTTGTCCCTAACTAAACAACAGCCAAATAAGACTCTAGAGCTTCGGAACCACCAATCAACTTGCCATCGATAAACACTTGTGGCGCACTTGTAGCACCAGTCACAGCCCGGAGCGATTTAGTTGTGATATCGCGGCCCAAGACGATTTCTTCATAATCCAAGCCCTTTTCAGTCAGCATTGCCTTTTCCTTAGCGAAGAAGGGACAGCCGGGTTTTGGAAACAGCGAAACTACCTTCGGCTTGACTGCTCTGGAGTTTATGTAGTGAATCATAGTATCCGCATCGGACACCTTGAAAGGGTCGCCCGGTTCCTCCGGTTCAATAAACATTTTTTCAACCAAGCCATCTTTGACCACCATCGAATAGCGCCAAGACCGCTTGCCAAAGCCTAAATCTGTTTTGTCTACCAGCATTCCCATGCCTTGAGTAAATTCACCGTTACCGTCGGGAATTAACGTCACATTGTCTGACTCTTGGTCTTTTGCCCATTCGTTCATCACAAAAGTGTCATTCACAGAAATACAGATGATTTCATCTACGCCATTTGCTTTAAAAGTTTTGGCCAATTCGTTGTAACCCGGGAGGTGCGTTGACGAACAAGTGGGGGTAAATGCTCCAGGTAGCGAGAACACAGCTACGGTTTTGCCTGCAAACAAATCATCCGTGGTGACATCCACCCACTCGTTATCTTTGCGGGTGCGAAATGTGACTTTGGGTACTCTTTGACCTTCGTGGTTCGTCAGCATAATTTTGAATCCTTGGGTAGTTGGGTTAAATTCACTGCTTTAATCGTACTCATAACGAGTATGACTTGTCAAGGGCAGCGGATTTTTTCTTGGGACTCCGGGGCAAATTTAAAACTTGGTGTTTAAGTAGGTTGGCAATTTCGCCTCCATTCCTTCGCTGCTGCTAACGGCTGAGGATTTTTCACACATTCTGTCAACAAATCAATATCAAGTTCCGGCAGCAATTCGCTTTTTGTGATGAGTTCATAACCGCAGTTTGACACAAATTCAACCGGAATCTCTTCTCGCAAATGGTAGATAGAAAATCTATCATTTCGCCAGAACCAAACCTCTCGCACATTCAACCTTCTATACAGTTCTAGTTTATTAATGCTGCCACTGGTAACAATCACTTCAATCACCAAATCGGGAAAATCTTTATCTGTGCCAATACAGTAAGCTTCATCCGGTTCTGTACCGCCACTTTTTTCCTGTTGTCGCAGAGTTGTAGAGCCAAAAGGAAAATATTCGATATCAGCTTCTACAAAATAAATTTCTAGTAGATTTCCAATGCGAGTTTTACCATTTTCATGGCGACGAGAAGGTGACATAATTTCTAAAACTCCATCTAAATAAGTAACTCGATATCCCGCAGCATCTCCAATCCGATTCAGCAGTGTCTCGTATTGTTCCCAGTTCGCCCTATCCGTGATGTATCTATCTTCAGGATCTTGGCGCTGGAGTGCTTGTTCCTTAAGTAATGTATCTAGCTCGGTTGTCAGCATCGGTATTACCTCCTTACAAGTTGTTCTAATTTTAGCAGACGGCGGTTGAGACGGCGGTTGAAACCGCGTCTACACAAACGATGTCCGCCTCCGCGGACGGTCGAGAATAACCTAATTTTAATTGCCTTTTATTCAACCTGCGGAGGCAGGTTTTGTTTGTCTAGGCGCGGTTTCAACCGCCGTCTTATTCCCAATCAAACTTTCTTCCCAAATATTCCTCTAATTCCTGATTGTAAGGTTTAAAATAATCGCTTAAGCAGTCGCGAACCGACTCATTTATCGGCTGATAAGAACCAGGATTAGCATTTTGATATTCGGGCAATTGATATTCCGGCAAATCTAAAAATTCTAAAACCTGACTGACAGTCGCCGCCGCACCTGCATACAAATCTTCACTTTTCAAAACTAACAACTGTTCTCTAGGAAAGAAAGCCAGCCAATTTTTAATAAATTCTATATACCTACCGCGAGCTAAATAATTCCCCGGTTCCTCGCCAATAATGTATGCTGGATTTTGATTCAACCGTTCGATTTCGTCGCTAATTGCCCGATCGAACGATCGCACTTCCCAATTTAACTCAGTCAAGCGGTAGAATTGAGAAATCGCGCGATCGACCGGATTTCGCAAAAGTACCACTAGCTTCACCTCTGGAAACGCGCTGTAGAGCCGTTCTGGGGCTTCCCGACAGTCAAAATAGCTCGGACTTGCTTCACCAGTCAAAAATTGCTCCCCGACTGGCATTGGCGGAAAATGAGCTAAATACCAATCAATCCCTCTGTCAAAGTGCCACGAGAAAAAATCCATCTCCTTTTTAATCGGAGTCAAAATTTGCGGGTGTTGAGCTAAATAAGTGTACAGAGAAGTCGTGCCGCACCGCTGAGAACCAATAATTATAAAATTGGGAGCTTTGACTGATTTTAAGTTCCAATGCTCTGGTTTTTTAGCGACGAGATATGCGAAAGTTTGTTTGAAACTGACCGTTCGATAACAATCAATCGCATTGGTGATTTTGCCTTGTCTCGTCAAAGCTTCCCCCAAATTCAAATAAGGCCAAAAAGCCTCCGGTTTAGCTGCAATGACTCCGCGATACAAGTTTTCAACTTCATCTAGCTTGTTTTGCTTAACCAAAACTTCCCACAAATTGTAATAAAACCACCAAGGAATATCGGGATTTATTGCTATTGCTTGCAAAAAAGCCGCCTGCGCTTCCTCCCCATATTTTTGGTGGCTCAAAACAGCACCTAAATTGTAATAAGACCAGCAATCATCGGGTTTTTGGGCGACTGTGGCGCGGGCTGAGGCTAATGTGCTAACGCACTTTTTCTGCTGTTTCAACAACTGCTCTAATTCGGCTGAGACTACAGCACTATCTGGCACAATTGTCAAGAGTATGTTGTAAAGAATAATTGCGCTGTTTGGGCGATCGTACTTTCCTAAATTTCTGGCTAAATCCAAATAAAATACCTGATTTTCCCGTGTAACTTGCAACTGACACTTTTGTAAAACCGACTTTAAATCAGACTCAGTTTGTCGGAGAGCGTAACCCAACTTATCGTAAATCCCCGGCAAATCTCCGTCAATTTGAACAGCTTTTAAATACGCCGCGATAGCTTCATCCCAATATTTGAGTTGAGTTAAAGCGTCGCCTAAATTGCAGAAAGACCAAGCAAAATCCGAGTTTAGTGCAATCTCGCAGCGGTAAGCAGTGACAGCATCCTCCCAGCGTTCGAGTTTCAGCAAAGCATCGCCTAAATTGTGATAAGACCACGAAAAATCAGGATTCAACTCAACAGTTTTTCTGTAGGCGCAGACAGCTTCCTCCCACTGTTCAAGTTTCAGCAAAACATCGCCCAAACCGTGATGAGACCACGAAAAATTGGGGTTTAACTCAACAGCTTGTTTGTAAGCAGCAACAGCCTCATTAAATTTCCCACTTTCTTGCAGGGAATTACCCAAATTATGGTAATCGTTATCCATGCAAAACTCCTGCAAGACTCATTAACTTCTCCAGCGATTTCACATCCACACGCATATCTTTATGTCCCTGGTATTTCTGAGTTTTGTCATCAAACAATTCAGCAATTAAATAGTAATGTTCCAACTCGCACAAATTGCTAATAGTCCAAAAGCAACTTGGCACATAAATCGGAGAAAAAATCTCAATTACTTTAGTTCCCGGAGTGCAAAAAACTAAATTAGTCAATCCCCCTCCGTGGGGTGATACAACTACTTTAGCCGCAGCCAAACACGCAGCTTGTTCTGCTACGGACATCGTTTCCAACATGACTCTACGAAACCCAAACTTTTCTAAACAGCCGACAACCTCTTCCTCGTTGACTATTCGCCGATAGGATGCTTTTTCTCGGCTGATATAAATGCGTTCTGAATAATCTGTGTTTAGCGACTGCTGTTCATTTAAAAATATTCGTTTCAGATATTCGCATTTCCATTTCGAGGTTCCCGAACCACCATCGCAAATTGACGGTACTATTAATTTATCCGCTGTAAAGTGCGGCTGGTAGCGACTTTCTAAAATTTTATCTAGTGGAATTCCTAAAGTATTTAAAGTTTCTTTTTCATAAGCCGAATCGCAAGCATTAATCGCAAACTTATCAATACTATCTATCAATCCGCTTTGCTGCAAAAGATGGAACCGCGTCACCACATCAAACATCCAGTGAAAATAAGCCGCGCCTCCCCAGCGAGCAGATAAAAAAGCCACATTTCCCTCGACGTGTTCGGCGGGAGGCAATTTGTCGGAAGTTATTACCAATTCAGGACAACCCATTGAAATATCGACAACAAGTTTATTTTCTGAAGTAATGACGGTGGTAGTAGCAATATCAGCCCAAGCTCGTGCGTTTGGTAGTACAGCAACAAAAGCTTTTTTGATATGGAAAATTTCATCTTCCCAACATCTACAGTTAGTGTCGATTGTTTGGGAATTCGATAAATTGATTTGACTTGCAGGATAGATGTCAATACAAGTAATACTCGGATCTGACTCGGCTGCAATTGTTAAATCGTCAGTAAATCTAGAGTATTTTTTAAGCACACTTAACGGCAGCATTTTGTGACCAAATCTTATAATATCTGCTTCATCCACTTCTCCTTTTTCTTCCAAAGCATAAGCTATATGATAGTAAATTCCAAACAAATCTGGTTTAATTTGGAGTGTTTGAATTAAATTAGTTATTGCCGCTTCCCACTGCTTTTGGGCAATGAAAGTCAAGCCCAATCCTTCGTAACACCAGCAGGATTTTGGATCGAGAGCGGCCCCTTTTTCGTAAATTACAATCGCCCTTTCCAATTCCCCTTGCTTCCGCAGAGCATCGCCCAGCTTCTTGTATAGCCAGCTATCCTCCGGTTCTAGCTCAACAGCACAGCGAAAAGCAACTGCTGCTTCTGACCACTTTTCTTGTTCTTCCAGCACTTCTCCCAAACTATTATATAGCCAACAAAAGTCAGGATTCAACTCAACAGCTTTGCGATAAGCAACAGTAGCTTCCTCCCAATTTTTCACTGCAATCAAAGCCTTACCCAGCTTGTCGTAAGCCCAACAAAAATCGGGATTCAACTCGATAGACTTGCGATAAGCAACAGTAGCTTCTTCCAAATCAACAAGCTCCATCAACACATCGCCCAAACTGCTGTAAGTCCAACAAAATTCGGGATTCAATGTAATCGCTTTGCGGTAAGCAGTAGCAGCATCAGCATATTTCTCAATCGCCTGCAACGTCTCGCCCAAATAGTGGTAAGCCCAACTGAAATTTGGATTCAATTGAATTGCCTGTCTATAAGCGCTGATAGCTTTGTCAATTAGTTTCTTCTCCTGCAAACTTTTACCCAACTTGTGGTAAGTTAAGTAATTATCAGACTTAATTTTAGCAGCAGTTTCATAGCGGGCGATCGCCTCATCGACATAACCCGCATTTGCCGCCACATCACCCAACTTTTCCCAGCCTTGAGAAAGTAGAGCTTGCTCATCGCCCAAGTTTTGATTACCAGTTTTTTTGACAATCAGTTGATAGCCCTTGTGCACTACTTCTAACTGACTTCCAAACATCTCCAGAAAAACATCGATTCCGATTTTAGTATCTTGCTCCGGGCTGTCGGGAAACGTAAATTCGTAATCGTCAAAAATCATCAATCCCCCAACTTTCACCAACCTCCAAGATAAAATCGCATCTTGCAAAGCACTGGTGGGTTTGTGACAGCCATCAACGTAAGCAATATCGTAATATTCCGAAGTCAAATTAACCAATAAATCTTGAGAATAGCCTTCTAATTCAATGACTTGCTCTGCTACTCCAGTTTTCGCAATATTGCCCTTAAAATCTTGTTGGAAGTATAAGTCAATGCAAGTAATTTTTGCTGTGGGGTGAGTTAAAATGTTATCCAACAGCCAGCAAGCCGACATTCCCTGAAAACTGCCGATTTCCACAACTTGAAAATCCGGTATTCCCGCAAATTGCTGCAAATGCCGCTTCCAAACAGGAATATTGTGCGTAAACCAATCTTGGGTAAATTGATAACTTTTCGCCGCACACTCAGCCCAACCCCTCAATTCGCTGGCTTTTTGGTGACAGCTAATTGCTTCTTCCAATTCGCCTAATTGTGGTAGAATGTTTCCTAAATCGTTGTAGGCTTGAGAATTATTGGGGGCGATCGCAATTTGGTGACGGTAAGTGGCAATTTGTGCATATAAGTCCTGCTGTTTCCGGCGCGCCTCATCCAGTTTAGCTACAACTTCCGCAGCGTTTGGTTCGATTTGTAGCGCCATGCTATAAAAGACGATCGCACCTTCCAACTGTTTCTGTTTAGCTAAACTATTTCCTAAATTTAGATAAAACTCCGTTCCCTCCAACTCAATTCCCAGCAATTTGTGGTAAGTTTTCCCATTTCCAAGTACCTCAATACCTTGACAATAACTGAGAATTGTGTTGTCTAAACCAGATTCGCTCAGCTTCCGCAAAACATATCCTAATCTCTGATTAATTCCAGTTAAATTCGGCTCAATCTGAACGGCATGGAGATAAGCCGCAACAGCTTCATCCCAAGATTTTTCGCAAGTTAAGGCAATTCCCAAATTGACATAAAACCAAGGAATACTTGGATTTAATTCAATCGCTTGATAATAACAAATAATAGATTCTGGCCACAGTTTCTTTTGAGCCAAAGCTTCACCTAAATAATTGTGCGCCCAAGCGGAATTACCGTTAATATTAATCGCTTGACGGTAACAGTTGATTGCTGAATCAAACTCGCCCTTTTGCGCCAAAATATTGCCCAAACTCAGACAAGCACGAGCGTAATTTGGATTAATTTCGATGCTTTTGCGGTGACAGGCGATTGCCCGATCTAATTCTCCTTGAGCCGCCCAAGTTTTACCCAAACTGTGGTAAGATTCAAAGGCATTTGGATTGATTTCAAGAGCTTTTCGATAATTGGCGATCGCATCTTCCCATCTTTTTTCACGAAACAGCATTTCTCCCAAATTATGATATGCTATGGAGAAGGTTGGATCAATTTGAATTGCCTGCGAATAACACTCGATCGCGCGATCGAACTTTGCTTGTTCAACTAGATTATTTCCCAGACTGACGTGTTCCTCAGCCGTAGCCCAATTCGGCTCAATTTTAAAAGCTTGATACCAATACTCTGTGGCTGTTTCGCGTTTTTGTAACTGCGTCCAAACTCGCGCTAACTGTCGGTAAGCCTCAGCAAGGTTTGGTGCGAGAGAAATTGCTTTTTCACAAGCTGCGATCGCCTTTTCCCACTGTCTCCCTTGAGAATACAAACTGCCGAGATTAGCGTAAACTTCTGGTAAATTGGGATTGCGATCGATCGCAGCTTCATACCACTGCTTAGCTTGCTCGATTTCACCTCGAACCTCCATCACCTTCCCCAGCGTCTGACAAGCTGTCGCCAAATTCGGCTGAATTTTCAATGCTGACTCACACGCAGCCACCGCCTCATTTAACCTACCTTCAGCTAAATAAACTTCTGCTTGCCGACTCAAATCAACCACTGCTTTTTCCATCTTCTCAATCGAGGGCATAATTAAACTTGCTCCAGACGCCAACTAACTCAAACCCACCACTTCAAGCATTCTTTTCAGCGAACTCAAGTTCACCAAAATATCCTCTGTCAAAGAATTCTGATACATCAACTGTCTAATAGGATAGCATTCAAAACCCTCGCCAGCCAAGTAATAATGTTCCAACTTCAGATATTGACTAATTCCCCAGTAATAATGACTGATATAGTGCGGCGAAACTAACTCAATTACTTTAGTTCCAGATTGACAAAAAATCGTATTTGTCAAGCCGCTACCGTGGGCTGCAACTATCACCTCAGCATGGTAAAAATGAGCAATTTGCTCAGCCAAAGACATCGACTCAGGCAAAATAGAAACAAACCCAGATTGTGCCAAAACCTCAACCACATCTTCCTCATTCAAAACTCGGCGGTATCTCGCTTTGCTGCGGCTGATGTAAATGCGCTTTGGATAACTATAACTAGGTAGAATTCCCTTCAGAAACTCCCGCCTCAAAAAATCGATCGCCCACCCGGGCGGCCAGCCCAAATATCCCGCAAAAGAAGGTACAATCAACTCTGTTGCTTGAATATGAGGAATGCGATCGCTCTCCAGAACCTTCTCCTCTGGAATCCCCAGAATTCTGAGACTTTCCCGCTGAAATTGGTGCTGACAACTATTAACCAAAAACCAATCAATCTGGGCCAAATCCCTACCACTTCGCCGCAGCAATTCAATTCTAGGCAAAACGTCCACCATCCAGTGAAAATAAACATTTCCCGACAAACCAGAAAGCACCGCCACACTACCTTCAATCTGCTTTAAAGGTGGAAATGATTCTAAGTTAAAAACACTATGTTTTCTCACATCATGTTGTTCACATCCAGGCAAAAATCCCGGATAATCTCTAGACACATCAGCCAACAAATAGTTGTCAGGAGTCATAACTGCGATCGCCTTACAAATCAGCCAATAATTTTGCTGCGGCACAATCCAAACTCGCCCATTCGGAATTGTAGCAACGAAAGTCTTCGGCGACTCCACGGGTAGGGGTTGCGAGTTAGATAAACGGCAAACTCCCCAACCCAAATGTACCGGATCAAACCACTTAGAAATTCGGTGCAAACACAACCCGCAAGTTAAGCCACCACAATCGGAATTTGCCAATTGCGAATGACCAATTGGTAGTTGAAAATCAGCCAAACTTTTAGCATTTGCTGTCTCGGATTGCCAAACTATTTCCACATAATTTCCAGCATCAAATTTCGCATTAACCAGCCAATCCCAAGTCGAGAGATAGATACCTTGAGGAACTTTGATTGCACTTAGTTCGAGTGAAATATAATTACTTTTCTGGGATAGTTGTGGCTGCGTATAGCCGTGAAATTGCAACTCTAAAACCTTTTGATAATAATCGATCGCCTTTTCACAATTTCCCTGTTTCTCCTGCACTTTTCCCAACTCAAAATAAACCTGCGGTAAAGCAGGTTGAACCGTCAAAGCCATGCGATAAACTGCAACAGCCGCATTGAAACGTTTTTGCTTTACCAAACAATTGCCCAGCCGCCAATAAAGCTCGGTATTTTTCGGCTGGATTTGCAAAGCTTTTTGGTAATAAGTGGCGGCTGATTCATATCCGCCGTACTCTGTTAAAGTATTCCCCAAATGCAGGTAAATTTCTGCTAAGTAATCGCAAATTTCACCAATTAGTAATTCGCGATCTGCACTTGACAAATATCTAGCTAAACCATCTTTTTTCTTGACTCTGAAATCCGTGACATCCGTTAAATCCGTTACAAAATCCGTTGCCGATCTTCCTTCTTCCTTCTTCCTTCTTCCTTCTTCCTTCTTCCTTCCCATCAATGCTGCGAGAAATCTACCACAAGCAGCGATCGCCCTTGATAATTCATCATCATCAACAGCAGCAACTCTGCGGCTTTTAGCTAAACGGGAGTAAGCCTCAATAAAATTGGGCTTAAGAGCTATTGCCCGCTCAAAATAAGGCATGGCTTCAGCAATTTTGCCCAAAACCATCAAAGAAAATCCGGCATCCGTATAGCCCGAAATATGCGAGGGTTCCAGTTCGACTACCCGATCGAAACAAGCAACCGCCGCCGAATGTTCTCCTTGTATTTGCCAAGCTTTCCCCAGATTGTAATGAGCCAAAACCATCTCCGGTTCCAACTCAATAGCCCTGAGATAAGATCCGATCGCCCTTTCGGGACTTTTGTCGAGCAATACCTGCGCTAAATTATTGTGCAGCGTCGCCCAATCCGGCTTAATCTCGATCGCCCGTTGGTAAACATCGATCGCCTCAGCAGCCCGATCGTCCTTCAGCAAAATCGCGCCCAGATTGCTGTAAGCTTCCACATAATCCGGCTTCAGATCGATCGCCTGTCGGTAAGTATTAATTGCCGCTTCAAGCTGATTATTCTGATCTAAAACCACAGCCAGATTGTAGAAAGCAAGTAGATAATTAGGTTTAAGAGCGATCGCACTTCGGTAACAGTCGATCGCCCCCAACAAATTACCCTGCTTGTGAAAAACATTTCCCAAGTTATAATGAAGTTCCGACCAGTCCGGCTTCAAATCAAGGGCTTGCCGATAGTGAAAAACCGCCTCATCCAGCCACGAATACTCGCTATAAAGTTGACCCAAATAAGCATGAGCCCGAAAAAAATTTGGCGAAATCTCCAAAGCTTGCACAAAAGCGTCTCTTGCCGCCGTCGGATCGCCGCTCGAAGCGAGGATTTCGCCTAGAGTGGTGTAAGCTAGCGGTGAAAATGGCTGTAGTTTGATCGCCTGATGGCAAAACTCGATCGCCTCTGTTAACTTCCCCTGGTTCAAATAAACTTGGGCTTGCCGGATGTATTCTTCAGTCGTCATTGCTTGCGGTGCAGTTGCGGTTGCTTTACCGCTTCAGAAAAACCTAGAAATTCTGATTTTAAAATTTTGTATTTTCCGACTATTTATATTTCAATACAGTTCATTTAAGCCCGATCCCCCCTTAGCTTGCCCCCTACTCCCCCTTAAAAAGGGGGGACAAGAAATTCCTCAAAGTCCCCCTTGCTTTCGGGGGATTTAGGGGGATCTCCGGGCGATACAAACCGTTAACCCAAGCGTATTGATTTATATTTTTGCCGATCGGGCGATCGACTGCTTAAAACAATAACCAATATTAAACTATCTAAAATTCTGGGCGTTTTACTTCCTAAATTGAAGCTTTCAACCTCACTCTGATCCTTGCAGAACGAAGTTGAAAGCTCTAAAAACAGTCACTGCTGTGGGAGAACAGCCCCGGATGTTATCCAGTGCCGCCCCACCACCGCCAGTTTTTCTAGAACAACTCGAAGTTGTTTCTGGTACCTGTGTTAGTTGCTCCCAGGTTAAGTCCTGGTTGCAGTTGAGCGATCGTTTGCACGCCGCTGCCACCGTTGTAGAACAACAAACCGCTTTGTGGATCGTAAACTATCTTGTTTGCAGTGTTGGCTGTCGCGCTGTTGGCGTTGAAACCAGAAACCACAATAAAGTCCGAAGCATCGAAGGTGCCGCCCAAACCAGTGAAAGCAGTCGCCTTCAAACGAATCTTATCTTCGCCTGGGTTAAAGTCAGTAATGGTGTCAATACCATATTCAGCGCCAACACCACCGAAGTAGAACGTATCGCTACCAGCACCGCCGGTTAGGACATCACTGCCTCTGTCGCCAGAGATAAAGTCATCGCCAGCGCCACCATCAACGGTGTCATTATCTCTACCACCGTAGAGGCTGTCGTTGCCGTCGCCACCGCTAACCAAATCATTACCTTTGCCACCGAACGCAGTATCGTTGCCGCTACCGCCCAAGATGGTATCGTTCCCGTTGTCGCCAGAGATCAAGTCATTGCCAGCACCGCCATCGATCAGGTCATTGCCTTTACCGCCAAAGATCCTGTCGTCGCCGCTGCCGCCATCAACCACATCGTTGCCGGTGCCGGCAAAGATATCATCGTTGCCGCTACCGCCGCCGACACTGTCATTGCCACCGCCGGAAATAATCAGGTCATCGCCACCGCGACCAGAGATGACATCATTGCCCCCAAAAGTGAGGATAATATCAGCTTGTTCGGTGCCGTTCAACCGGTTATCACCAGAAGTACCAATCACATCAAGACCCCTCGTGGGGTTTGGAACTGAAGATACTGGGGTCGTTGGATTAGTTACCTGAGTCATTTACACTCCTCCTAAAAGATGAATCATTTTTCTACAATACACTTTTCCCTCCAAAGGGATTCAGTAATTGAAACCGGACATCGGCTGAGACCCTAATTTACCCGGCTGCTATAAGCTGTCATGTAATTTAAATTGTCAGCAGGGAGCCGCTGGTCGCGAGTTGAATCCTGTATTCGTTGAGCCGGAAATATCGGTTGTTTCCTGCCTTGGACTCTCGACTTGACCACTCCCTCCTCTAACATGAAAATATTCCAGTTAAACGTTTGTGAGTTTACCATACCGAGCCTGGGTGCGGCTAGTCATTTTAAAAATATTAGCCGGGAAATACACATAAACCATTTTTAATCGGAGTATGCTCTCTAGATAGAGAAATCGCACCGGGGGCTGTTGGTACTGTCGATCGCCGGATAGTTCGATCGCCCGCAATGGGGCTGTCACCGAGTTGCGATTTTTGAGTAGACTCTGGTTGACCAGACTTTTGGGTTCCGCCAATAGTTCCCAAGAAATCAAAATTTTTTAGCTGGCTTAGAAGAAAGCCCGCGCATACAGCAACCCGCCTTCAATCAAACACAGTTCCCCAACACACTCCCGGAGACTGTTGAGGCTCATCACCTTGATTTTTCAACCGATATCCTCGCCCTCAACCCCAGATTTTCCGAAAAACACCCGGTTTCTCAACCCAAATAAGTCATTTCAGCATTGAGCCGCATCCATCCCGACAATCAGACAATGCAGCGCTTGTGTGATGAAGTTGGGATGAAGGGCCCGCCGATCGAGTTCTGACGCTTCTGTCAAAGCTGAGAATAAGCTGCTGCGCATCGAGATTGTCTGTTGGTTCGGGATACAGTGTCAAACAGAGAAATCTTTGAGCAGCAGCCAGCGACTCTTGAGAGTGTTTTTGATAGAATAATGATTAAATTTTTATATAATTAGACTGGAAAATCTAATTTAACAATATTGATTTTTTAGCAAATACTTGATTCCTAATTGTTAACGTCGAGCGGCTCATTAACAATTAGCAATTTCCCGGAAATTTGGTTCGGCATTCATAGACAAGCTGTACTATTTCCCCGATCGGTGTGCTTGTAGTTGCGCCGTTGACCCGTTAGAATTGCTTTGGCTGTCGTAGCTGTAGATGTGAGCGTCGCTCTCGAAAATGTGACTGATAGAAGTAGCTGCATAGTAGCTCAAGGCTAGCAGCGACACTAGATTAAGAATTCGATAAATTGGCTTCTCAGACATTTCGTTCATTTTCACTCCCACTTTTTGTGTAAATAGCAAAGTTGGATACAGTGACGGCACTCTTTTTGAGAAGTTCCCGAACCAGCAGTACAGCTAAAACATCCCAGAGATCGCACGGTCGCCTCCTGATGCCCGATCGCATCAAACAATTCCTGCTTAAGATTTGAAAGAATTTTTGTTGCTATTTCATATTGCAGTATCTGCATTTAATTGTCTATCTAACTGCGGTAAGAGTTAGGCAATTTTGGCAATATCGAACTCTACAATTGCCTGACCAATAGCGGCTACAGTTTGAGAATATTGAGCCGTAATTGCTTATAGGGTAAAGATTCTAGCTGTTTGTAAACAGTAGGCAAGGGTTCTCCCGAATTCCATTAATGGTGCGCAGTGGCCGGAAGCAATAAAAATATTAAGTTGGTCAGCGGAACGCTGAAATATGTCTGAAGTTATACTTGTGCCAGCAACAGACCATGTTATATTGGATATTGAGTTTGAGATTGGTTCATCTGGCAAATAACTTTTGACTTAAAAAATATTGCGGTTGGTCTCCGACAATCAGGGTCTGACAATTTTGACAGCGTGGCAGCGTTAAATCACGATATGACAGCATAAAAGTGTCAAAAAGCAGAAGGCAGAATTTGACAGTGGTAAAAAAATAATGTTTGGGGATTCCAGATTTTTTATTTGATTCTACCTTCTACCTGCACCTCGTTGTTGCCATAAAAGCAAGTTGATTTACTCGCTGCGATCGGCGATTCACAAGGGATAATTCATGACGAGCTAACCGACTGTGTTTGAGTCAGTCACTCCCACAAATTATTAGAGCTATTGCTCGGATTTAGCTGCTTGCACAACCGACTTTCTGCTGGTAATTTGCAAAAAGGATAGGGGCAGAACAATAGGCCAAACCAGAGGGCCGATTACTAAGGCTATCCAAGAGATTAAGTCTTTTTTAGATGTCGCAGTATCGTTCCAAAAACGTTTGAACCAAACAAGAAAAACGATTAAGGCAATCGAAAAGTAGCCAATTATCATCATTTTTTACCTGCCTTCCTATAGATGGGATAAAACCATTTATGATTATTGTATCTCAGGGTGCGGTTCGCCGATCGCAACTTTCTGGCCCTCGGCTGCAAGTGTCGTCAAGCGTAGCTATCCAGTAGGGAATCGCCCAAAGCTTCACAAGTCTCCCAATCCAGAGTCTGCGATGTCAAGTAGACACACCGATCTAACAGTGGCGCGCCGCGCTCAAAGTCTTGCATTCAGGACTTTTCGAGGTTTCATCAAACTTTTAGACCACCACCGCCATCACAGCAAATGCGATCGAGATATCTCATTATATGTGATTTCACTCACGTATACTAGCAGACTTCGATCGCAAGTCGAGCTCAGAAAGATCACACAGCTTAGCCGACGGCAATCACCCTACTCTGTTCTCAAATGCTCGATATTAGAGTAGTTGAGTTCAACGAGATTTCATGCCAGCTCTGACTTTAAAATCCGATCGCGCGATCGCTGAACTATTCTATCAAATCACCCATTCAGGCAATCTGACTCGCACTGAAAGTCACGGACTGCGGGCACTTTGCGAAAGCGCTCTCAGCGAAGACGACCGAGATGCCGTCAACCGCCTGCTTCACGCCATCCGCCGCGGATGGGTCAGGATTTCCGATTAGTCCCCTCAAACAAGAAGTTGAGATCGGTATTTCTACTTTCCCTCCTCTAAAGCTGTGCCAGTATTTCGCTCCATTAACCCTCTCAAAAAAAAATTGTGCTGCGATCATGACAATCGAACCCGGTTTCTGGAAGAAGCCGGGATTTTTGATCTGAAGTAGTCAACAGTCAGTAGTCGGCAGTCCGTAGCCTGTAGTCAGCCGTTAGCACTCATTAAGTAGATCCACGGAAAAACCCCCACACTAAGACACCCGATAAATGCAGGCAAAAGCGGATTTCTGAACACCGTAAAAGTTTGACGTTTAATTAAGGCGATCGCTTCAGTTAGCAGTCATTAGCGAGCAGTCAGCAAGTAATCTATTATGAGATAAATATTAATTTATTTTTCATGTTTTCTTAACAAAGACTACAGATATCGGAGTTGCCAAAAGCGAGGAATCGGGATGGAGTTTGTATTTCGAGTTGCAGCGCGATCGAGGCAACATCCCAACCCCAAATCCGGTTGATACAAATCACAAATCAAGACCCAATAGATCACATTTACTCACGTATTTGAATCACATAAATATGCAGAAAATCAGTCAATACTGTTAAAAGTGAGTTCAATAAAAAACATCATGATGACCCAAACGTTTTTATCTCAATTTACTATTGCAGAGTTAGTCTTTCAGGTATATCACTCCGGTCTGCTGACCCCCACTAACCGACAACAGCTCAAGACAGCGCTATTAAATGACTGTCTTACCGAAGAAGATCAAACAGCCATCAACCGCTTGCTCCACGCCGTTCGCCGGGGCTGGCTGAAAATTGCAGATTAAATCGTGACCAATTTTTTTTTGACACTCCTCTTTCAAATACACTGCATCACCTGAAGGCAAAATTAAATCTCCTCAGCCAATAGATTCAGGAATTAGGTTAAATGTAGGGTGCGCCACCAGCACCCTGCGGTTTCAACTTCTGTTTTGCCAGCTTATTTACTCAGAAATTTTGCCATCTGGCATCATCGCCTCCCTCAGATTAGCCTCCTTCAAATTTGTCCCCCGCAAAATTGCTTGATGCAAGTTTGCTCCCCGGAGATTTGCTCCCTTAAGGGAAACTCCACTCAAATCTGCTAAATGGAGATTTGCACTGCTTAAGTTAACTCCGCTCAAATCTGCTCCCTTCAAATCCGCTTTTTCGAGATTTGCTTCCGTCAAATTTGCCCAACTCAGATTTGCTTGAGTTAGGTTAGCAAAACTGAGGTCAGCTTGTGTTAGGTTGGCGTCGGTTAAATTTGCTTTGCTGAGGTTGATTCCGCAAAGTTTGACTTCGCTCAAGTTGGCACCTTGCAAGTTAGCGTTAACTGCATAAACTTGCATCAAAATTGCCCGCTGAAGGTTGGCATCTCTGATGTCTGCACCCCTGAGACTCGCCCCGGTTAAATCGGCTCCGCTGAGCACGGCACTCCGCAAGATGGCTCCGCTTAAATTCGCTCCTATCGCCTCGCATTCGCCGAAATTAGCGGACATAAGGTTGGCTTGAGAGAGGTTGGCTTGGCTGATATCTGCTTGGTACAGATTGGCTCTGTAGAGCGTTATGCCGATCGAATTTGCACCTTTTAAATTAGCCCCAGTCAGGTCAATATCGCGCAAATTTGTCCTTGACATATTGACCCCAGCCAGGTCTACTTTGCGAAAAACCCGTTCTCCGGCTGCATACCGCGTGAGAAGTTCCTCTGCATTCATGTCATTTTCCCCAAAATATTGAATAATATCATTGATATTTCAATAATATTAGGCATGAGCGACCTTTACATTTCTTGGTCTGAGTACCATCGCAAAATTGAGGATTTGGCTGTACAAATTTACGAATCTCAATGGAAATTCGATCGCATTGTCTGTCTGGCTAGGGGAGGGCTGCGCGTCGGCGATACTCTGTCGCGGATTTTCGACAAACCTCTGGCGATTTTAGCGGCCTCGTCCTACAGTGGGGCCGAGGGAAAAGTCCGGCGGGCGATCGAGTTTGCGCCTAATTTGACAATGGTGGGCGATAATTTGGGCAGCCAGATTCTGCTAGTTGACGATTTGGTGGATTCGGGAATTAGTTTGGAGCAAGGTATCACTTGGCTGCAAAATCGCTACGGCGAGGATATTCAGGAAATTCGGACGGCTGTGCTTTGGTACAAGGCTTGTTCTGTTGCTAAGCCGGATTATTATGTAGATTATTTGGCTGACAATCCTTGGATTCATCAACCTTTTGAAGTGTACGAAAAGTTGAGTGCGGCTGATTTGGCTGCAATAGTGGGGAGTTATTGAAACCCGCTGCTACGAGTCTTTGGTTTGTAGTTGCACTTTTACCCAATATAGAAGACGGCGGTTGAAACCGCGCCTACAAAAACGAAGTCCGCCTCCGCGGTGTAAAGAAAATAACTGAATAAAATAACGTAATTTTTACGGCCAGTTCTTCAA
>JAJAYT010000220.1 GCA_026786085.1 Microcoleus sp. CAN_BIN18
AAATGGGCGAGATACCTTTTCACAATTTTGGGGAAGTTAGAAAATAGCATTTTAGTTGATTTTTAATATTTTATAGCTCTGTCATTATACATTTGTTTGCCAATCCTGGCAATCTTTTTCTATCATTCAACACTTCTGATAGCAAAGCTACTTTTACCCGCTGATATTCGGCTGCAATTTTGCACATTAGAATATCACTGTCGGCGAGAGTTTCATTTCGGGCCATTTGTTCGAGTTGCGTGCACAATTGAAACAAAGGCATCGCTCCAACTGTCGTACAAGCACCTCTCAGAGCGTGAGCGGAGGCTTTAATTGCCGGAGCATCCGCTTGATTGACAGCATCTACAATTTCCTGCAATTTTGGCGGTACTACTTCCAGGAATTTTTCAACTAGCTCGATCCAAAATTCTTCGGCTTCTTCTCCTAATAATTCCCTCAATTCTTCAAAAGTCTGACTGTCAAGAGGTGGCACTTTTATTATAGATTTGACTGCTTGTGGGAGAGCATTTTGCCGTGAAATTTTGAATTTATCTGCTTCTAAATTGGGATTATTTCCAGTAGGTAAAGTCGGAAATTGAATATTTTTAGTAACCGCTAATATTTCCCCAGAATTAAGAGAACTTCTTACCGATTCCGATTGATTTCCCGATTCAATTTGTGAAATTAAAACACCAGCGCGGGTGATTAAATGCTTTAACTCTTCAAAAGCAGTTTCGTCGATCGCAGGCGCAACATTTTTGATCTCGTTTCCAACAGGCTGAGCTTGGGAAGAAGAGTCTGTGGGTTCTACCTGTGGATTGTTTAGCTTGGGGTTGAACTTGGAGTGCCCGGTTTCTCGATCGTACAGAGCGATCGCCTGAACGATCGCCTGCACTCGCACCGGCTTACTGATATAATCGTTCATCCCAGCTTCTAAGCAAAGTTCGCGATCGCCCTGCATCGCATTAGCCGTCATCGCAATAATCCAAGGAAAAGTCGATTTGGAATTTTCGATTTGGGATTTGAGATTGTAAGATTGCTCATCACTTGCTAATGAAAAATCTCCCGAAAATCGCTGGCGAATCAGGCGAGTAGTTTCCAACCCATCCATTTCTGGCATCTGCATATCCATAAACACAATATCATATTCCGAACGCTCGAAAGCATCCAAAGCAGCTTTACCACTGCTGGCAAAATCTGGTGTGTTACCTAACTTGCGCAATATCTGGGCTGCCACCATTTGATTGACTTCTACATCGTCTACTAACAGTATTTTTAAAGGCCGTGTTTCGGCTAATTACGAATTAAATTGAGGCTGCGAAAAACACGGTTGAATTGTGGTGCATTCCCCGCCCAAGATGCGGAGCAAAACTTCATGGAGCTGCGCTTGCTTAATTGGTTTGTATACAAAAGCTGCGAATTCAACTCGCCCTTGAAATTCCCGCTGAGATGGCCTGCTGCCAGAGCTCAAAATCATTAAAGGTAAATTTTTATATTGAGGAAATTTTCGGATTTTTTCAGCTAAAGTAATGCCGTCCATTTCTGGCATATGAAAGTCTAAAATTGCCAAGTCAAACTGAGTTTTATTTTGCAGTATTATCAGCGCTTGCGCACCAGATTTTGCAGCGCGCACAATCATTCCCCAAGACTTAGCTTGCAGGGTAATAATTTTGCGATTAGTGGCATTATCGTCTACTAACAGTAGCCGCAAACCTACTAATTCAGGCTGGGGTGCATTCAAGTTTAATGTTTCTTGATGAGTCGCTGCTGCCTGAGCTTTGATGCTAAAAGAAAATTTAGAACCCTTGCCGATTTCGCTTTCTACCCACATAGTCCCGCCCATGATTTCGCTGAGGCGTTTGCTGATGGCCAAACCTAAGCCAGTACCGCCGTATTTGCGAGTTGTGGAGCTGTCAACTTGACTGAATGCTTTAAATAGTTAAATAGTATGTTTTTGCGATCGGGCGAAATTCCAATGCCTGTATCCCTGACAGTAAATTGAATTTCGTAGTTGCTAAATTCTGATTTTTGTAAAGCTTTAGGGTGTGCAGTGTCGGAGGGCGGTGCAGGACTTAAACTCAGTTTTTGACTCGATGTTTCGCTGTCAAACTCTGGATTTTCCCCAGAAACCGAGTTTTTTTGTGTAACTTCTAAAGTATCAGGAATCCGTTTTGCTGTCACCTTAACTACTACTTCGCCTGCTTCAGTAAATTTGGTAGCATTGCCGAGCAAATTTATCAATATTTGCCGCAATTTAGTGACATCTCCGTACAGGAACGCAGGAGCACTGGCATCCAATTCGTAAGCTAAGTCGAGCTGTTTTTCCGCAGCTTTTATAGCGACTAAATCTAAAGCTTCTTCGACACAACTTCTCAGATTAAATGGTTCTTCTTCTAAATCCAGCTTGCCTGCTTCTATCTTAGAAAAGTCGAGGATATCGTTAATAATTGCCAGTAAAGAATCGCCACTGGTGCGAATTGTATTCACAAAATTGCGCTGGTTTGGCGACATTTGCGTATCTAGCAGCAGTTCAGTCATACCGATAACGCCGTTCATCGGCGTGCGAATTTCGTGGCTCATCATTGCCAAAAATTCACTTTTGGCTCGGTTAGCAGCTTCAGCGTCGATTGTGGCGCGCTTCAGTTCTTCTTCTATTACCAATCGGCGCTTAATTTCTTGCTGATAAGTTTCGATGCGATGCGTCACTTCGGAAACATCTTGAATTGCGATCAAAGCATAGAAACCTTCTCCTTTGAGCGCTGGTATGGGAGTGACATTTATGTTTTGAATTCGCGGTTTACCGTTGGGTAAATTTGACGTAATCAAGGACTGGTGTAGTTGGGGAGAAAATACGGCGGGCAACCCATTGTTAAATACTTGTTTCAAACGAGTTTGATATTTGGGTTCGTTGAGTTGGGGAAAGTGAGTTTTTATGTTGATTCCGATTATTTTTTTTTTGATAATTTTTGTCCACTGTTCTAGGGTGCGGTTCCAAAACAGCACGGTAAAATCGCGATGAATGACGCACAATCCGATGGGGACTCGATCGAGAACGCTGAATTTCTGTTGCGCTTGTTCTATTTGCTCTAGCATTTTGTTTGTGATGAAAAAGTTACCAAATTTATGTATAATCCAGAAATTAACAATTATTTTTCTGAGCAAAAGTTCAGAATAATTCGGCTTTCTCTTTTCTGCCAACTGCTATCTTAGCACTTACCGAAGAAACCCGGTTTTTAGGAAAAATAAGAGGTTTGGGGACAGGTATTTAGGAAGAAACCGGCGTTGCGGCGCGCCAAAGTGCATAAATTCTGCATCACCCTTGGCACTTTGTGCGATAAACCCTGATACAGATTTTTTGTTGTCCGAGTTGAAAAACACGACTGTGGAGCTGGGATATTAATGATTTTTGGTAATTTGTATAGGTATAGTATACTGATGAGGTCAAGTTGGCAATCATCTACCTACGATCGCCCATTAGCGAAGTTTGCAGCTATCGGATCGGGAGTAATTCTGGCTGGGATGCACTACATTTTTTAACTATTCGAGCGTTTATTTTAACCTAGCGTAAAACCCATGAAAAAGGAACGGACTCGATGGAAATTGATGAAGATATCAAGGAATTTCTGATTGAAGGCTATGAATATTTGAACCAAATTGAGGAAGATTTAGTAGCTTTAGAACAAAGCGATTCCGATCCAGAGGTGATGAACCGGATTTACCGCAGCTTGCACACGATTAAAGGTAATAGCGGTTTTTTGGGAGTGGAAAAACTCGAATCTGTGGCTCACGCGGGAGAAAATTTGCTCAGCCGTTTGCGCGATCGCACAATGGCAATGACTCCCGAAATTACTAGCGCTTTGCTAGAGACAATCGACGCGGTACGATCGCACATGGAGGCACTGGAAACCACCGGAGAAGAAAGTCCGATCGCCCACACCGAATTGCTCGATCGACTTTTGCAACTCCAAGAATCCACCACCGCCATCCCAGAAGTTGCCGCCTTGGAACCGGAAAAATTAGACTTGACAGCAGAGCCTTTGTGTGTTGACGCTTTATTGTCGATCGAGCAATTGCCAATTCCTGCTGTTAACAATACTACCACAGAACAGGTAAATCCTGCGGATACCGAAGGCGATAAATTCAAAATTGCCGACACAGCAATTCGAGTAGATGTCGGCTTACTCGACAAACTAATGAACTTAGTAGGCGAACTCGTATTGTGCCGCAACCAAATCTTAGAATTTGCCAATACACAAACAGCAAATACCAAAACGACGATACCTTAAAATCAGTATCCAGCCGCTTAAACTTAGTTACTTCCGAACTGCAAGAAGGAGTAATGAAGACCAGAATGCAGCCAATTCGCACTATTTGGAATAAATTCCCCCGCGTAGTCCGCGACACAGCATTCGCCTTGGGTAAACAAGTCCAATTAGAGATGGAAGGCGAAGAAACGGAATTAGACAAAACCTTAATTGAGGGATCGCCAATCCGCTAACTCACTTAGTCCGAAACTGTCTGGATCACGGCATCGAAACATCAGAAGTGCGCGTCGCCAAAGGCAAGCCCGCCCTCGGAAAACTGCTGCTGCGAGCCTATCACGAAAGCGGTCAGGTAAACATTGAAATATCCGATGACGGCGGAGGAATCGACCCGGAGCGGATTAGAAATAAAGCCGTGCAAAAAGGAATGTTTTCTGCTGTTGATGCGGCGAAATTGAGCGATCGCGAAGCACTAAATTTGATTTTTCTGCCCAGTTTCTCCACAGCCGAAAAAATCACCAATATCTCCGGTAGGGGAGTCGGAATGGACGTGGTGCAGACAAATATTGAAAAGATTAGCGGCACAATCGACGTTCACAGTCAAGTAGACAAAGGCACGACTTTTAAACTCAAAATTCCTTTAACCCTAGCGATTATTCCGACATTAATTATTACTACCGGAGGCGATAGATATGCGATTCCTCAAGTCAATCTGTTAGAACTAATGCGTTTGGAAGGAGAACAAATTAAAAACATCGAAATGTTTCACGGAACGCCCGTTTATCGGTTGCGGGGGCGACTGCTTCCGCTGATTTATTTAAACCGGGAATTGCTGCTAGAAGAAGGCAATTCTGGAAATGGTAAAAAATCTCAATTTGAGCTAGATGAGGCTCTGAATATTGTGGTGGTGCAAGCTACAGATAAACCTTTTGGATTGGTGCTGGATGCCATCAACGACACGCAAGAAATTGTGGTTAAACCTTTAGGGAAACAACTAAAATCTCTAGCTTGTTTTGCGGGAGCAACTATTATGGGCGATTGTAAAGTTGCTTTGATTTTGGATGTGCACGGGATTGCTCAGAAAACTCACATGACGGAGGCTCAGGAAAAGGCTATTTTAGCTGACGAAAACAGCCGAAAAGAGTCTTCTGAACCGCCACAGCAGTTGCTAGTATTTCAGGGCCCAGACTGTCGGCGGATGGCAATTCACCTATCGCGAGTTTGCCGCTTAGAAGAGTTTCCCCGCCATCTTTTGGAGCGTGTTGGGAAGCAGGATGTGGTGCAGTACCGCAACCAAATTATGCCGGTGATTTATTTGTCGGCGGTGTTTGGTAGTGGCACAGATGCGACTAATTTGGGGAAGAACGGTCTGGACGGGCGATCGCACGCAGCAGATGATAAACTGCCGTTAGTCGTGGTGTCGATCGGCTCAGAGCAGCAAGTCGGTCTGGTAGTCGATCGCATCCTGGACATTGTAGAACAGGCGATCGACATCAAAGGTGCAGCTACTCAAGCAGGAATTTCATATTGTGCCGTGCTTCAGGGTCAAGTTACTGAAATCCTCGATGTCGATTCAGTAATTAGCAACAATTTATTCGGAGTCAAGCAGATGTTGGCAAGCGCTAGCTAATGCTATTTAAGGAATAATTAAAAATGCCGGAAAAAACTCTACTTTGTACGTTTTTCGTTGATGGCTTATTTTTTGGCATAGAAGTTGAGAAAGTTCAAGAAATCATCCGCTATCAGGAGATGACGCGAGTGCCACTAGCACCCGCAGTAGTGGGCGAATTAATCAATTTAAGGGGGCAAATTGTCACCGCGATTGATTTGCGGAGGCGATTGGATTTGTGCGATCGGGCGATCGAACAATTGCCCTTAAATGTGATTGTGAGAACTGGCGATGAAACAGTGAGTTTATTAGTAGACGATATTGGAGATGTCTTAGAAGTATTTCAAGCTGATTTTGAAACTCCTCCAGATACTTTCACCAGCAAAATACGCCCGCTAATTCGAGGAGCATACAAGCTAGAAGGACAGTTGCTGCTGTTTTTAGATGTTGACAAAGTTGTAGATTTCAGCAGTCATTAGTAGGGTGCGCAATGCGCACCGGCTAATCTTGTAGCAATGCGCACCTAAAAAGTCAACCAATGCCGACGCAATGGGCGTAAAAGTCAACCGGTGCGCAGTGCACACCCTACAAACTGTCAACTGTCAACTGTCAATTACCATGCCAATAACTATTGCAGATTTTGAATACATCCGCAAACTCGTGTACGATCGCACCGGTGTATTCCTTTCCGAAGATAAAATGTACCTCGTTGAATCACGTTTAGGAATGGTAGCTAAAGCAGCCGGATCGAATTCCGTCAGCGGGTTAGTTGCAGAGTTAAAACAAATCAAACAACAGCGTTTTAGCCCGCTTTACGAATCGACAGTCGAAGCAATGATGACGAACGAGACATTTTTCTTCCGAGATGTCAACCCCTTCGAGATGTTAAAAAAATCGGTACTACCGGAATTGTTAAAACAGCGACAGGGCTGTACTTTGAATATTTGGTGTGCTGCTTGTTCCAGCGGCCAAGAACCCTACAGTATTGCGATGCTGCTGCGCGAATATTTTCCGCAGTTGGCGAGAAATCAAGTGCAGATACTTGGTAGTGACATCTCTACAGCAATGCTAAAACGAGCAAATTCTGGATGCTACGCGCAGCACGAAGTAGTGCGGGGTTTGCCAACAGCATTGTTACACAAATACTTCCACGATTGCGGCAAGGAATGGCAAATTAAAGAAGAGATTCGCTCTGCGATTGAATTTCGCCAAATTAACTTGACAGAACCCTTTGGATCGATACCTCAAATGGACATTATTTTTCTGCGAAACGTCTTAATATATTTCGATGTTCAGACAAAGCAATCTATTTTAGCGAGAGTGCGGCGGGTGTTGCGGCCTGACGGCTATTTGTTTTTAGGGGGAGGAAAAACAACCGTTAATCTTGACAGTTCTTTTAAGCCCGTGCAGTTGGAAAAAGGTGTATGTTACCGATTGATCTGATCTCCAGTATATCGACTATAATAAAATAGGTTCGTAGTGAGGACTTCAGTCCTTTTTTCATAAAAGTTGAGGGATTAAGAAGGACTAAAGTCCTCACTACAAACCTCAATTTTTACAGGTTATCAGTCAGGAATTCAGTTTTTTTTTGAAAATTTTTGAGGGATTAAGAAGGACTAAAGTCCTCACTACAAACCTCAATTTTTACAGGTTATCAGTCAGGAATTCAGTCCTCTCTTTCCGCTGCGCCCTCAGACCAAACAGGCAATTGATTAATCTTATCCAGCGTTATATCTACATACTTTTCACCGTTCCCTGCCTGATTTTCTCCAAAATATCCATCATCGCCGTCGTGCTTGTGAGGGCCGCTGAAAGCTTCTGCATAGCGGCCTTGTAAACGAGCTTGATTCACCGGAGAAGTCGAGAACCAGTACCAGCGAGTCGGAAAAACTATGCCGCCAATATCCTCAATTGAATCGCGAGTGCCGCGAAAATGGAAAATGCGATCGGCTTCTGCAAAACCATTTTCTCCCGAAAACACGCCCCCAACTGAAACCACAGTAATTTTTGCTTTCAGCCATTCTTTAAGATAGGGAGTAGCACCCAAAGCAACTTGTGCGCCGCCGCTAGTACCAATTAAAATAACTTGCAAAGGTTTTTGAGGATTAGCTGAAATCGGAGATTTAGCATTCATTCGCTCGATAATTGCATGAGCAATTCCCTGATTGTATGCAAAACCGTAGCGATAATCGAGAGAAATTGCAAACCTCCAAAGATTGCGAATTTTGATGAATATATCCGCCCCAATCGGCCCACTTTTTGCCTGTGCTGCAAACCGCCAAAAAGGAGCTAGCCACCGCTGTTCGCCTAAACTTTTGTTAGAAGCTGAATAAGGAAAAACATCCCCCACTGCTACGCACTGCGGGTGACTTTCAACTAAATGCTTGAGAAAAAATGCTTCTCCCGGTGTTAGTTCGTCCCCCGAAAAATCACCAACTCCCGGTAAAAAGATGATATAACAATTGAGCGGCGAAGACTTGCGCGCTTCCGGGCTGCTGTCGTTCCCGGGCAATATCTCCGGCGAATTTTTCTTGAAACCCAAAGTTTCGGCACTTTGACCCAGCCACCATATAACAGTTCCCACTGGCGAAAGAATGCCCCAAACTAGCAGGATTAGACCTGCGATGAGCAACAAATTTAAACTTCCTCCGCGCAGCCACGCAAGTATCCGCAAAATCAATCTTAGCATTTAATAAAATCTGGTAGAATGCCTGCTATACCAATTTAATGTGAAGTTGCACATATTCCGATCCCCCTAAATCCCCCTTAATAAGGGGGACTTTGATAGGAATCTTGTCCCCCCCTTATCAAGGGGGGTTAGGGGGGATCAGATTCGGGAGCAGCTTCATAAAAAATTGATATTAATTACCTAATTATGTAGAAATATTTTGGTGATTCTGCTGTATTAGAGCTTATTTTGTCCGAGTTGTCAACTATCTTGAGGAGCAGGAGTTAAACGTGAGGGGAGAAGATTCAATTGCAGGTTTGCGAAGAACGCTTTGGAACACACTTTCTTTGAACGGCAACTTTTACGAAAAAACTCCCTACACTGCCAGAACGAAGCGGATAGCTTTAACGATTGTAATTTTAGCAGCGGTGTCCCGCGTTTTGGGCGGTGCCGTCATTTTGTTAATCAATCGAACTGAGCTATCGGTGTTATTGTTAGCACTTTGGATAGATGCTTTGGCACTGGTGGGGGGTTATTATTTTTGGACTTTCACTATCTTTAAAATCGGGCAGTGGCTGAAACCCGGTCATGTAAGTTATGGGGAGTTGTTGGTTCCGATCGGATTTGCCTACGCCCCGCAAGTGCTGAATTTTTTAACGTTAATTCCCTTGCTGGGAGAAGGGATAGAGCGGATATTAGCTGTGTGGAGCTTGCTATCTGTAATTGTGGCGGTTCGCCAAGGTTTGGATATTAAGACTCGCTGGGCGGTGTTAATCTGTTTTGTGGGTTGGCCGCTGATTCAAATTGCGATCGGGTTTGTGAAAGTTATTAAACAGTTGCTTCCACAATGGCTTTAAAGTCAGGAACTTGTCATGGGTTTAAGGCAAAAATTACCAAAAAATTTCACGGTTTTAAGTCTCGATCGCAGATTTTGCAAGTACGCGATTAAGTAGGTCATTGCGAAAAAACAATAGTATTTTGTAGGGGCGGGTTTAGCTAAGAATCTATGATACCAGCCAGTTTTTGAAGGCAAAACCCGCCCGACCCATCTACTGTTTATTTGTACCCACCTACTTAATAGCAATTTCCAAAGGCAGCTAATTTGGGAAGGGCGATCGCCCATAAGCCCCTTAACCTGTTGATTCCTGCACGCACTAAGCCCGAAAAAACCGGGTTTTTTACCAAATCTACAGGCTCCCACGAAGGATTTTCGTAAAAAAAAACGGTTTCTGACCGATCGCGGGCAAGTCAAACTGTTAAATTGACACTCCCCGGCGTGAACGCGCGGGGATTCTTTGTTCTACGAGCCAACTTGCTCTAATTGGATTTCTCCAACCAAAGTAGAGGTTAATTCTCCCAAAGCGTTACTTGCATTTAATGCAAAAGTTCCGGTATGCCCTACCGTACCCAATCCTCGACTTAGGATATTTCTAGCTGCGTTTTCATCTCGATCCATAGTAAATCCGCATTTACAGACGTGAGTTCTTGTGGATAGCGTTTTCTTGACAATTTTACCGCAGCTAGAGCATTCTTGGCTTGTATATGCTGGATTTACCGCAACCGTTACTTTATCAAATACTTTTCCAAAGTATTCAATCCAGATACGGAACTGATACCAAGATGCGTCATTAATTGACTTAGCAAGACTTTGATTTTTCACCATGTTTTTAATTCTCAAATCTTCATAAGCTATCAAGTCGTTTGACTGAACTACGCACCGTGCAAGTTTGATTGCATGATCTTTACGTTGCCTACTTATTTTGAGATGGCGTTTCCCTAAAATCTGTCTAGCTTTGCCTCTATTTTTTGAAGCTTTAACTTTTCTAGAAACACGACGCCCAGAACGTTTGAGAACTTTCTCACTCTTTCGCAAAAATCTAGGATTTTCAACCATTACCCCGTTTGAATCGGTGTAATATTCTTTTAATCCCACGTCCAACCCAATGGTATTACCATTCAGTTCTGTGTTCTCTTTTCTGTCAACATCAATACAAAGCTGAACGTACACGCCGTCTGCACGTTTC
This sequence comes from Microcoleus sp. CAN_BIN18, assembly GCA_026786085.1. Taxonomy (GTDB): domain Bacteria; phylum Cyanobacteriota; class Cyanobacteriia; order Cyanobacteriales; family Microcoleaceae; genus Microcoleus. Next base: position 10,543 of record JAJAYT010000220.1, read on the forward strand.
ACCAATCTTACCCGTTTTATTTGGTTAATTTGGTAGAAGTGCAAGTCCCATGTTCCTTTTAACTTGAGTTTGCCAATACCTTTTTTGTCAGTAAAGTTGATTGATTTTCTGTCCAGAGACAGTTTCCAGCCAGTGGATTTATACTCAACTGAGCGACAATCTTTTTGGAATTGGGGATACCCTTTTTTACCGGGAATTCCTTTTTTACAGTGATCATAGAATCGGGAGATAGCAGACCAGGCTCGTTCAGCACTGGCTTGTCTTGCTTGAGAGTTAAGTTCCGAAGCAAACGGAAATTCACCAGCCAAGACAGCGCAGTATTTGTTCAAATCGTACTTGTCCACTTTCTGGTTGTCCATCCAATAGCGTAAACAGCTATTTCTGACAAATTTGGCTGTACGAATTGCTTCATTTACTGCTGCAAGCTGACTTGATTTTGCGTAGGCTTTAAACTCAAAAACTAGCATGGTTTTACCTCCCACCTTATCCTATATATTTCAGTGCAAGATTGGCTGGTACGGCAACAAAAATTTATAATCAAAGCCGTCCTATAAGGACGGGGTTTTAAACCCAGTTTTCTGATAAAATTGCTTTAGGGTGCAATACTTTTGCTCAAAGTACGTAATTTGAAACAAAAGCATTCCCCGATCGCCCGCAGAGGCATTGTCGATAGCTCGCTTTAAGAGAATGCTTGACAGGGGAACGGCAACACAGTAGATTAGGTGATGAGTGAGATCGTGATTGATAACATTAATTTGCTTTGGCACAGTTCGATCGCACAGCCAGACGGCAAACACACCTCTACTATTCGGCTCTCCCCACTGTCCGCCCCCCCTTAGTAGCGATACATTGTTTGATATAAGGAAATACACAAAAATTTACATCTATAATTTGTGTAGTGTTCCAAATCGCTCCTCACCAGCAGCGATACATCCCTCGCCAAGACAGTAGGAAGAAAAAAATATGTTTGAACGCTTTACAGAACAAGCCATTAAAGCAATAATGCTAGCCCAAGAGGAAGCGCGACGCCTCGGCCACAATTTTGTAGGCACCGAGCAAATTCTTTTGGGACTCGTCGGCGAAGGCACTGGCATCGCTGCAAAAGTATTACTGGATATGGGCCTCAACTTGAAAGAGGCGCGCAATGAAATTGAAAATATCATCGGTAGAGGTTCGGGCTTCCTGCCGCCTGAGATTCCGTTTACGCCCCGCGTCAAGCGCATTTTTGAGACGGCACTGAACGAAGCGCGGCAGTTAGGCCACAATTATATCGGCACCGAACATATCTTGCTTGGGCTGATCCAAGACGATGAAGGGGTGGCGGCGAAGGTGCTGCAAAACCTGGGAATCGATCGCCAGAGAGTTCGCACGCAGGTAATTCGTGCCGTGGGAGAAGTAGCCGCAGTTGGAGGCGGCAGGGGAGATAGCCCAGATCGCAAAATCCCGACTTTAGAAGAATTCGGCACTAACCTAACCAAGCTAGCCGCCGCAGGTAAACTCGATCCCGTCGTGGGCCGCGAAAATGAAATCGAGCGCGTGATTCAAGTGCTGGGGCGCCGCACGAAAAACAATCCAGTGTTAGTAGGCGAACCGGGAGTCGGTAAAACAGCCCTCGCCGAAGGCCTCGCCCAGCGGATTGTCAACAGAAACGTCCCGGAAATTTTAGAAGACAAACAAGTAATCAGCCTCGATATGGGTTCGCTGATTGCTGGTACGAAATTCCGAGGCGAATTTGAGGAACGGCTGACGAAAATTATGGCCGAAATTCGCGCAGCAGGTAACATCATTCTGGTAATTGATGAAATTCATACCTTAGTTGGTGCAGGCGCGATTCAAGGCAGCATGGATGCTTCCAATATGCTCAAACCAGCTCTTGCTAGAGGCGAATTACAGTGTGTCGGCGCAACTACCTTGGATGAATATCGCAAATACATTGAGCGCGATGCTGCTTTAGAACGTCGCTTCCAACCGATCAAAATCGGCGAACCAACTGTGGCTGAAACAATCGAAATATTGTACGGTTTGCGATCGGCCTACGAACAGCATCACAGATTGACAATTTCCGATGCAGCTATTGAAGCAGCGGCTACACTGTCAGACAGGTACATTAACGATCGATTTTTGCCAGACAAGGCGATCGACCTAATTGACGAAGCAGGTTCCCGCGTTCACGTCCTGAACTCGCAAACCCCGCCCGAAGTTAAAGAACTCAAAAAACAACTTCCGGCCGTCAGCAAAGAAAAAGATGCTGCTGTGCGGGAACAAGACTTTGAGAAAGCTGGAAAATTGCGCGATCGCGAATTAGAAATCGAAGCCCAAATTGCTGAAGCTACGATCAACAAAAGCCAGATCAGAATCTCTCCTATCGTCACCGAAGAAGACATCGCCCACATCGTGGCAAATTGGACGGGAGTACCAGTCAGCAAGCTAACAGAATCGGAATCGGAATTGCTGCTGCACATGGAAGACACATTGCACCAGCGTTTAATCGGTCAAGAAGAAGCTGTCAGCGCAGTTTCTCGGGCCATCCGCCGCGCGCGGGTAGGCTTGAAAAATCCGAATCGCCCGATCGCCAGTTTCATCTTTTCCGGGCCTACAGGCGTAGGCAAAACCGAACTTACCAAAGCCTTAGCAGCATATTTCTTCGGTTCCGAAGAAGCCATGATTCGGTTAGATATGTCCGAGTTCATGGAACGCCACACTGTTTCCAAACTCATCGGTTCGCCTCCAGGTTACGTCGGCTACGACGAAGGCGGCCAACTAACAGAAGCAGTCCGTCGTCGTCCTTACACAGTGATCTTATTCGACGAAATCGAAAAAGCTCACCCGGATGTCTTCAACATGATGCTGCAAATCTTGGAAGACGGCCGCTTGACTGATGCCAAAGGTCGGACAGTAGACTTCAAGAATACACTGCTGATCATGACATCAAACATCGGTTCGCGAGTAATTGAAAAAGGCGGCGGTGGTCTCGGTTTCGAGTTTGCTGAAGGTGCCGCAGACGCGCAGTACAGCCGCGTTCGCAACTTGGTAAACGAAGAATTGAAACAGTTCTTCCGTCCAGAATTTATCAACCGCTTGGATGAAATTATCGTCTTCCGCCAGTTGAATAAGGAAGAAGTCAAGCTGATTGCGGACATCCTGTTACAGCAAGTCTTCGGCCGCTTAACCGAACAGGGTATTACTTTGTCGGTGACAGACAAGTTCAAGGACTTGTTAGTTACAGAAGGCTACAATCCCAGCTACGGCGCTCGACCATTGCGCCGCGCCATCATGCGGTTGTTGGAAGATGTACTGGCTGAGGAAATGCTGTCTGGGAAGCTGAAAGAAGGCCAAAGTGCGATCGTTGATGTGGATGAAAACGGTGTGGTTAAGGTGTTACCCAGTGGTGAGTCTGAGCCGAAATTGCCGGAATTTGCATTGAGTCATTAAGTGCGATGACACGCAGATAAATAACGTCTGATTAAAAACCCGGTTTCTTGGAGGAACCGGGTTTTTAATTCAATAATACCAGTTTGTAGGGTGCGTCGCAGCGCACCTTATATCATGTCCGGTCGATTACCATAACAAAAACGGTTTGTAGTGCGGACTGAAGTCCGCAGCTTTTTGCGGACTGAAGTCCGCACTACGAACGAATGTGATTGCGGTTAATCGATCGGATACAATATTACCCTATAAATAGCATCCGATTTTTTGGGATTAATCCTAATTAGATGAACAAACTAGGCGACACTTTAAAATAATCGCCGAGTGCCTTAGCTTGTGCTTTGCTAATTGCTCGCTTGCCATTCACAACCTCAGAAACTACGCCACTAGAACCAACGATGCCTACTAAGTCAGCTTGACGGGTGCCGCTGGCTTCCATGATGTGTTGCAAAATCTCGTGAGGATCGGATTTGTCGATCGGATAGTTTTGGGCCTCGTAAACTTCAATGAGCGTTACTAATAACTTGTGTAAAGCTCTTTCTTCTGGAGTGCGGTTTTTTGCGAATGTCAGCCGCTCTGCCACTGCTAGGAGGCGATCGTATTCTTCCTCAGTTTCGATCGCCCGTGGAGAGACTTCTGCCAGCAAATTGCTATAATTAGCTCGATCAAAAGTAAGGGTCATTTTTCCATTTATCCCAACACATCAACTA